>JAEZPL010000242.1 GCA_023413605.1 Pseudomonadota bacterium | reverse complement strand
GTTCCGCAGGTCACCTGGGGCACCAGCCCGGAAGATGTGCTGCCGATCACCGCGACCGTGCCGAATCCGGCCGACGTGGCCGACGCCGGCAAGCGCGCCGCGGTGGAACGCTCGCTCGCCTACATGGGTCTGACGCCGGGTCAGAAGCTGACCGAGGTGAAGGTGGACACGGTGTTCATCGGCTCTTGCACCAACGGCCGAATCGAGGATCTGCGCGCTGCCGCCGACATCGCCAAGGGCCGCAAGGTGGCCGAGGGCGTGCGGGCGCTGGTCGTTCCCGGCTCCGGCCTCGTCAAGGAGCAGGCGGAGGAAGAGGGCCTGGACAAGGTCTTCACCGAGGCAGGCTTCGAGTGGCGCGAGCCGGGCTGTTCCATGTGCTTGGCCATGAACGCCGACCGCCTGTCGCCGGGCGAGCGCAGCGCGTCGACCTCCAACCGCAACTTCGAAGGCCGTCAGGGCCGCGGTGGCCGCACCCACCTCGTCAGCCCGGCCATGGCCGCCGCGGCGGCGCTGACCGGCTATCTGACGGACGTGCGCAGCCTGTAAGGCGGTGTGTTGCCGCAGGGAGGGCGATCCTCCCTGCTCATGCTGCTCGCTGATGGAAAGGCCGTCGGTTTTCGGCGGCCTTTTTGTGCGCCTGAGAGTTCCTACCACCAAAAGAGAGGTGCTTATCCCGAAATTCCTCCTTAAGAAGTGTCGATTGCTTCGTTATCGCCTTTTGATTGCTGGTGGCGCGATCCAGGCCGCCTGATTCCAGGAGGTGAAAATGGGAGCGATTGTCGGTGCTCATTACATCGTGACGGCGTCCAGTCTGAATCTCCGGAAGACGCCGGGGACGGAACCGGCCAACACGGTCCTGCGTGAACTCGCGAGGGGCACCGTGGTGGAACTGCTCGCCGAGGATGCCGATCCGCAATGGTGGCAGGTCAGGACCGCCGGCGGTGACGAAGGCTTCGTGGCACGGCGCTATCTGTCGCCGGTTTCCTCGGGAATCGTCCCGGTGTTCGACGAAGCGAACGCCGTTCTGTGGCAGAGAACCGTCGAGGCCGAGGCCAAGGTCAAATACAAGCTCGGTTCGAAGAACAGCAAAAGCGGAACCATCGACTGTTCCGGCTGGGTGGCTGAAATCACCAGCGCGGCCTTCGGCGAGGTCAACACCCGTGCCGGAGAAACCGTGTTCGACACGGGCGACAAGAGTGCGCTGCAGGATCACTCGGATGGCATCGTCTGCAACGTCGAGAAACGGACCGGGCGGATCCTCAAGGGGGAACAGGTCACCATCGATGCTTTGCGCGAAGGCATGGTGATCGGCTTCGATTCGGGGTTGCAGGACTTCGAAAAGGGCCAGAACCGGGTGTATGGCATCGATCACATCGTGCAAGTGGTTCGCGACCCCGCCACGCGGAAGTTGTTCATCACCCAATCGTCCAGCAGTGGCGGCGGTGTGAACCGCGTGTCGCTGGAAAGCTGGCTCACTCGCCGGAAAGAACTGGGCTACATGGAGGCCGGAAAGATATTCGCCACGGATCCGTTCGCCATGGCGGATGAAAACACCGCTTACGTGCGCACGCTCAGCACCGGCGTGTGATACGGACGGCGCACTGCGCTGCCCGCTGCGAAAGGGTCGTACGGCCGGCCGATCATGGAACCGTCCATGCGCCGGCCGTGTGGCCCAGGCCACTCGCTCCGCCTCAATCCCCGCGCGCGCGGTCCTTGCCCAGCAGGCCGTGCGGCCGGTAGATGAGGAACAGGGTCAGCAGGCCGAAGGCCACGATGTCCTTGTAGGCAATGGCGAAGTAGGCCGACCAGAAGGTCTCGACCAGACCGAGCAACGCGCCGCCCAACATGGCGCCGGGGACGGAGCCGATGCCGCCCACCACGGCGGCCGCCAGCGCCTTGAAGCCCACCAGATAGCCCGTGTAGAAATTCACCCCGCCGTAATACAGCGCGATCACCGCGCCCGCCGCCGCGGCCAGCGCGCCGCCGACCGCGAAGGTTGTGGCAACCGTGCGGTTGACGTCCACGCCGACCAGCTCCGCCGCCTCCACGTCGTCGGAACAGGCGCGGTGGGCGCGGCCGTAGGCGGTGCGCTGCATGATGGCCCACAACAGCGCGTAGAGCCCGCCCGTCATCAGCAGGATCACCGCTTGGGAGGTCAGCGCGGTGACGGTGAAGGAACCGTCGGACAGCAACTCGTGCCGGTCGGCCATGATTTGGGCCGGCCACCAGTCGCGCGCACCGTGCAGCAGGCGCACGCCCTCCTGATAGGCAATGGACAGGCCGACGGCGGCGATCAGTGGGGTGTGGCTGTGCACATTGCGCAGGCGGCGGAACACCAGCCGGTCCATGGTCCAGCCCTGCACGGCGGTGAAAGCCATGACGGTGGCGAGCACCCCCAGCGCCGCCAGCGGCATGGACCCCAGCCCGGCCATGCCCAGCGCCGCCGCCCCCATGGCGGTCAGCATGGCGCCGATCATGGTCAGCTCGCCCATGGCGAGGTTGATCTGGCCCAGGATCCCGTAGACCAGCGTGTAGCCCAGCGCCAGCAGCCCATAGACGCAGGCGACAGTGGCCGCGTTGATGACCTGTTGCAGGAAGAACAGCACTGGCGCCCAGTCCGTGGGGGTATTGGCCCGCGTCGCCGTGCTGTCTGGCGGCAGGCCGATGCGCGCGTAGGGCAGGCGAGCCCAGACGCGCAGCATGATCAACTGCATCTCCGTCAGCGGCCCCGTGCGGTCGGTTGCTACCGCAAGCAGTTCGTGCCGGTTTTCGTCGAAGAAGCGCCCGCCGAAGCGGCAGGTGATCCAGTGCGACTCCGCGCCGGCCCTGTAGTTCAGCCGGACCGAGGGCGTGCCGCCGGAGGTCTCCTGCGCGTCCACCTCGGTGATCGGTGCCGAATCGAAGGCCGGGATCAGCTTCCGGCACAGCAAGGCTTGCTCGCTGTCCACGCCGCAGCCGGTCAGGATCAGCAGGGCTGCGGTCAGCAGCAGGATCGGCAGGGCGGCGAGGCGGCGCTGGGGCGGGCGATGCACGGCGGACGGTTACCGGCCGGTGGTTTGTTCGCCCAAGAATCTATCGGGAAAATGGATGGCTGTCAGTAGCGCGCGGTGACGAAATACAGCCCGTCGGGCGGGGCGGTCGGTCCGGCTGCGGAACGATCCCGCGCTTCCAACGCCCGGCGCACGTCGTCGGCTGTCCATTTGCCGGCCCCGACCAGTTCCAGCGTGCCGACCATGTTGCGCACCTGATGGTGCAGGAAGGACCGCGCGGCGGCGTGCACGCGCACCTCGTCGCCGGACCGCTCCACCGCCAGCCGGTCCAGCGTCTTCAGCGGTGACTTGGCCTGGCAAAGCGACGCGCGGAAGCTGCTGAAGTCATGCTGGCCGACCAGCACCTGCGCCGCCTCGTGCATCGCTTCGGCGTCCAGCGGGCGCATGACGTGCCAGGCGCGGCCCACGTCCAGCGCGAGCGGCGCGCGGCGGTTGACGATCCGGTAGACGTAGGACCGCCCGACGCAGGTCATGCGGGCGTGGAACTCCTCCGGCACCGCTTCGGCCAGCAGCACGGCGATCGGGGCGGGCTTCAGGTGGAAGTTCAGCGCGTCGCGCAGCTTCAGGCCGGTGAAGGGCTTTTCCAGGTCGAAGTGGCAGACCTGCCCCAGCGCGTGTACGCCCGCGTCCGTACGTCCGGAGGTGTGGACGCGTACGGTCTCTCCCGACAGACGCTCGATCGCCTCCTCCAGCGACTGCTGGACGGAGGGGCCGTTGTCCTGCCGCTGCCAGCCGACGAAGGGCCGGCCGTCATACTCAAGGGTCAGTTTCCAGCGCTGCATGCGGCGTTTTCGAAAACAGTCCCCACAGGCAGGGCGAAACCGCGCAGGAAGGCGGCGCCGTCAACCGGCGCCTTGCCCGGCCGCTGGACGGAGGTGAGGCGTACAGCCCCACCGGCGCAAGCGATGGTCAGCCGGTCGTCCAACAGCGTTCCGGGGGCCGCCTTGCGGGCGTCCGGCGCCGGTTCGGCCTTCAGCACCTTGATGCGCTCGGTGCCATTGGAGTTTGGGCCGGATGCGGCGGGCGCGTCGAACCAGCAGCCGGGCCAGGGGGTGAGGGCACGGACCTGCCGTTCCACATACGAGGCGTCGGCGGCCCAATCGAGTCGGCCATCCTCGCGCGTCAGCTTGGCGGCGTAGGTCACGCCGTCCTCCGGCTGAGGCTCGGCGGTCAGGCGACCCTCGGCGAGGCCGTCCAGCGCCTGCACGATCAGCCGCGCGCCCATGTCGGCGAGCGCGTCGTGCAGCGTGCTGGCGGTGCTGTCCGCCGTGATCGGCACGGAGTCCTTCAGCAGCATGGCTCCGGTATCGAGCCCGATGTCCATCTGCATGATGGTGATGCCGGTCTCGGCGTCGCCGGCCAGGATGGAGCGTTGGATGGGCGCCGCCCCGCGCCAGCGCGGCAGCAGCGACCCGTGCACGTTCAGGCAGCCGAGTCGCGGCGCGTCCAGCACCGGCTGCGGCAGGATCAGCCCATAGGCGGCGACCACCGCGGCGTCGGCCTTCAGTTCGGCGAACTCGGCCTGCGCCTCCGCGTTGCGCAGCGTCTTGGGCGTGCGCACGGGGATGCCGTGCTCGTCCGCGAATCGGTGGACCGGGGACTTCTGCACCTGATGGCCGCGCCCGGCGGGGCGGGGCGGCTGGCTGTAGACGCAGACGACCTCATGCCCCGTCTCAACCAGCGCGCGAAGGCTGGGCACGGCGAAATCCGGCGTGCCCATAAAGACGAGACGAAGCTTGGGCATGGGGGAGGTGATCCGCGGCTTGAACGTTTTCGTTAAGCGCCGGCCGTTAAGCGCTGGCGCCTGTGCGCTGCATCTTCTGCACCTTGCGCAGAATCATGTTGCGCTTCAGCATCGACAGATAGTCGACGAACAGCACGCCGTTCAGGTGGTCGATCTCGTGCTGGATGCAGGTGGCCAGCATGCCGTCCGCCTCCATCTCGCGCACCTCGTTCTTCTCGTCGAGGTAGCGGACGCGGATCGCGGACGGGCGGGTCACCTCGGCGAACTGGTCGGGCACCGACAGGCAACCTTCCTCGCAGACGGAGGTGTCCTCCGACTTCCAGACGATCTCCGGGTTGGCGAGGCGGATGGGGTTCGGCGGCTCGTCCTTCTCGTGCACGTCCACGACGATGACGCGCTCCAGGATGCCGATCTGCGGGGCCGCGAGGCCGATGCCCTTCGCGGCGTACATGGTCTCGACCATGTCGTCCATCAGCTTGGCGACGCGCGCGTCCACCTTTTCGACGGGCTTCGCCTTCTGCTTCAGGACGGGGTGCGGGGCGACGAGGATATCCAGAACGGCCATGGGTGCGCGGCAACGGTGCGGGGGAGGTTACAAAATTCCAAAATATGCAGGGT
>JAEZPL010000584.1 GCA_023413605.1 Pseudomonadota bacterium | reverse complement strand
CCCAGCCGGAGGCGGCGGCCTCTCCCTGCCTGTCCGGCGGCGCGATCTCCAGCAGCGGGCGCATCCGCTCGAAGACGTCGGCGATGTGCGGTTCGCCGTGCAGGTCGTCGTCGTGCAGGTCCCAGATGCGGGCGAAGGCCGGGTTCGACAGTTTCAGCCGCCCGTCGCCGCCGAAGACCGCGATGCCTTCCGCCAGATTGTCCAGCGTCTCCTGCTGGACCGCGATCAGCGTGTTGTAGGAGGACTCCAGCGCCAGCGTGTTGGTCACGTCCTCCATGATCAGCATCAGCCCGCCCATGGGGTGCGGGGCGGCGAGGCTGCGCAGCGTGGTGCCGTCCGGCAGGTGCATCAGCTCCTCGACCGGCTCGATCAGGCGGGTGTAGCGGCCGAGCCGCTCGCGCTTGTAGCTCTGGTAGTCGGCGTATTCCGGCAGGCGGCGGCGGGCGCGCAGCTCCTCCAGGATTTCCGCGTGGGTGGGCTGGCCGCGCAGCCAGGACTCGTCCATCTCCCACAGCCGCGCGTAGGCCTGGTTGAAGAAGGTGATCCGCGTGTCCGGCCCGAAGACGGCGATGGCGGCGCCCAGCCGTTCCAGCACCTCCGCGTGGGCGGCGGTGTGGCGGTTCAGCTCCGCCCGCAGGTCCTCCACCGGCGTCAGGTCCAGCGCGTAGCCGATGACCAGCGTGCCCTGCCCGTTGGGGGCGGGCAGAGGGGCCTCCGTCACCTCCAGCAGGCGCCGTTCGGTGCCGATGACGACGGTCACCCGCTCCGACTGGGCCACCCCGCCGTCGCGCGCCCGTTCGGCGAGCGCCCGTCCGGCCGCACCGGAGGCCAGCTCCGTCTGCCCCGCCGCCACGGACGCGGGATCGGAGTCCACGGCGCGGGCGTAGGCCCGGTTGCACCAGGCGAGCCCCAGGTCGGTGCCGCGCATCCACACCGGGATGGGCAGCGCGTCCACCGCGGCCCTCAGCTCGGCCAGCTTCGACTCGGCGCCGTCGCGGGCCTCCACCAGCGACTCGCAATCGCGGGTGTGCTCCGACACATCTTCCAGCCAGACCACGTCCTGATGGCCGGTCGCCTCTGCTCCGTTGGGCACACCGCCGGAGCGCCGCCCGATCAGCAGGATGCGGCGCCCGCTGGCGGCCGTGGCCTCCAGCCGGAAGCCCTCGCCCTTCGTCCGCAGCCGGCGCAGGGCCTCCGCGACTCGGGGCGCGTCGGTGGGGCCGAAAGCGGCCGGCAGGTCGTCGGACGGCGCGCCGAGCAGATCCTCGCAGTCCGGCGTCACCGAGACCGTTCCCTCCGCATTCCAGGCGCACCACGGGTGGGGGCTGGCGGCCAGCAAGGCTTCCAGCCGGGCGATTTCGGCCGACAACCGGTCGGCGCGGCGGCGATTTTCCTTGGAGTTCCAGAACAGCCCGCCGAAGCCGGCGGCCCCCAGCACCCCGGCAAATCCCATGACGACGGGCGAGGAGGAGGGCTCGGCCGTCAGGCCAAGCCCCACCGCCAGCCCGAGCGCAGCGAGGGCGTATGGTTTGGTAAACGCGTTCACGCCGGAGAGACTAGTCCAGGCCCCCCGGCGGGACAAGGCGGGGCAGCGGGTGGTGCCCCTTTCGGGGGAGGGAAATGCCCGCGCCAGCCCGAAGATTGAACGGATTTTTGTGGTGCATCAGCGTCTTGAGGCCGGCTGAGCGAGCATTCATGCGTGTGCGTTGAACTGGCCTGTGCGACGGAGTGAAACGCCGTCACATATGGTCCCGGCCCTTTCACGCCACCCCCTCCCCGGCCCTGAGCGCACCGATCGCCGCTTCCACCACCGGAAACGCCGTGCGCATGGCGTCCAAACACCGGGCGGCTTCGGCTTCGTCGCCTTGGGCGGCGGCGAGTTCCAGGGTGGAGCAGGCGTGGGCCAGCTGGTTGGCCCCGGCGGTTCGGGCGGCGCCGGCCAGGGTATGGGCCAGGGTTCGGGTGGTGTTCAGATCCCGGTGGGACAGGGCGCTGGCGGTTCTGTCGAGCAGGGGGCGGGTCGTTTCCAGGAAATAATCCAGCATGTCCAGCGCCGTCGCGTCGAGGGTGCCGAAGGTCGCCCGGACATGGGCGACGTCCAGCGGCAGGCGGTCGGCGTCGGTGTCGGCGATGGATGGCGGTTCCTCCAGCGGGGCGGCGGAGCCCTCGCCCAGCCAGCGGTCCAGCGCGGCGGCCAGCTGCTTCAGTGTCACCGGCTTCGCGATGTAGTCGTCCATGCCGGCGGCGGTGCAGCGCTCCATCTCGCCGGCCAGCGCGTTGGCGGTCATGGCGATGATCGGGGTGCGGGGGCGGTCGTTGCACGCTGGCTCCGCTGACGGGTCGCCCCCGCCGGATTGGCCGTCATCGGTCTGGCTGTCACCGGCTTCCTGGATGCGGATCCGGCGCGCCAGATCATAGCCGTCCATGCGCGGCATGTGGCAGTCGGTGATCACCAGACGATAGGGCTTGGCCCGCCACGCGGCCAGCGCCTCCAGCCCGTCGCCGGTCAGGTCGGCGTCGAAACCCAGTTGGCGGAGTTGGCGCAGGATCACCTGCTGGTTGGTCGGGTGGTCCTCCGCCACCAGGATCGGGGCACCGGGGGTGGGCTCAGGCTCCGGTTGGGATGGGCGCGGGGAAATGGGTGGCTGGTCGGGCGCCGGGTCGGTGCGGGACGGGGCGTGCGGTGTGTCGGCGGCGATTGGCCGGCAGGCCAGGGCGGCGAGCTTGCGGAACAGCGCGTCGCGGCGGATCGGGCGGATCAGATGGTCGTGCGGCTGCCCCTGCTCCCGCCCCTGTTCATGGTCCGGCGGGCAGTCGGCGGCCTGCTCACGCCCGTCCACCAGATGCAGCGTCGGCGGCGGGCGGGCGCCGGCCTCCCTGATGCGGGCCAACACCTCCGCGGCGGACAGGCGGGGGTTGGGGGCGCCGGGGGAATCGTCGGGATGATGCTCCAGCAGATTGCCGGACAGGACCAGCAGGTCGGCGTCGGCCAGGGTCAGCAGTTCCACCACCTCCGCCGCCGTGGTGGCATCGGCGACGGCGGCCTGCTTGTCCTCCAGGCTGCGGATCAGGACGCCGCGCTGCACCGGGTCGGCCTCCGCCACCAGGATGGACAGACCCGACAGGTCGGTGTCGTCGCGCACGGCGCTTCGCGGGTCGCCCAGCGGCAGGTCCACCGTGAACCAGAAGGTGGAGCCGCGCCCCGGAGCCGACTTCACGCCGATGCGCCCGCCCATCATCTCCACGAGGCGCGCGCAGATCGCCAGCCCCAGCCCGGTGCCGCCGAAGCGCCGGGTGGTGGAGCTGTCGGCTTGGCTGAAGGGCTGGAACAGGCGCAGCTGGCCGGCCTCGCTGATGCCGATGCCGGCGTCCTCCACCGCGAAGCGCAGCCGCACCCGGTTGGCGGAGGGCGCGGATTCCAGGTGGGTGCGCAGGACGACGCGGCCCGCGTCGGTGAACTTGATGGCGTTGCCCGCCAGATTGAACAGGATCTGGCGCAGCCGGCCCGGGTCGCCGCACACCACCGGCGGAACCGTACGCTCGACGTCGCAGACCAGCGCCAGCCGCTTCTGGTGGGCTTGCGGGGCCAGCAGGTCGGCCACGCCCTCCACCAGTTCCCGCGGGTCCAGGTCCATCTCCTCCAGGTCGAGCTTGCCGGCCTCGATCTTCGACAGGTCCAGGATGTCGTCGATGATGCGCAGCAGAGCGGTGGCGCTGTCGCGCACGGTGGTGACGATCTGCGTCTGCTCCGCGTCCAGCGGGGTCAGGGCCATCAGTTCCAGCATGCCCAGCACGCCGTTCATGGGCGTGCGGATCTCGTGGCTCATGGTCGCCAGGAACTCGGACTTCGACTTGGCGGCGACCTCCGCCTGCTCCTTGGCGTGGCGCAGATCCTCCTCGGCGCGCTTGCGGCCGGTGATGTCGTAGCTCCAGGCCAGGATGGCCGGCTCGCCCTCGAACTCCGTGCGCTGGAGCGTCTGGAGCGCCCAGACCCGGCTGCCGTCCGGCCGGTCGATCGCGACCTCCACGTCGCGGGCGACCAACCCTCCGTCGCGGGCGCCCGTGCCGATATCACCTTTGGGGACCGCGCGGCGCTGCACCGTGGCGCCGGGCAGGGCCAGCGCGTGGCGGCTGCCGACGAAGGCGTCCAGCGGCAGCCCGGCCAGCTCCG
>JAEZPL010000184.1 GCA_023413605.1 Pseudomonadota bacterium | reverse complement strand
TGGCAAGCTTCGACATCGACGGCGATCTGGTCCGCAAGCTCGCGGATCTCCTGCGTGAGACGGGCTTGAGCGAGATCGAGTTTGCCGAGGGCGAGAAGCGGATTCGCGTCACCCGCCCGACCGCCGCGCAGACCGTCGCCGTGCACGCTCCGGTCGCCGCCGCCGCGGCTCCGGTCGCCGCCGCCGCTCCCGCGGCCAAACCGGCGAACCATCCGGGCGCCGTCACCTCGCCGATGGTCGGCACCGCCTACGCCGCGCCCGAGCCGGGATCGGCCCCCTTCGTCCGCGTCGGCGACACGGTGAAGGCCGGCCAGACCGTCCTCATCATCGAGGCGATGAAGGTCATGAACCCCATCAAGGCCCCGCGGGGCGGCACGGTTGTCGAGATCCTGATCTCCGACAGCCAGCCGGTGGAGTTCGGTGAAGTCCTTATGATCATCGAGTGAGCGGGGACCGTCCCTTGGCGATGTTCGAGAAGGTCCTGATCGCGAACCGTGGTGAGATCGCGCTGCGCATCCACCGCGCCTGCCGCGAGATGGGCATCCAGACCGTGGCGGTGCATTCCACCGCCGACGCCGACGCCATGCACGTCCGCCTTGCGGACGAAAGCGTGTGCATCGGCCCCGCGTCGGCCCGCGAAAGCTACCTGAACATTCCGGCCATCCTGTCGGCCGCGGCGATCACGGGGGCGGACGCGATCCACCCCGGCATCGGCTTCCTGGCCGAGAACGCCCAGTTCGCGGAGATGGTGGAGGAGCACGGCTTCACCTTCATCGGCCCGACGGCGGAGCACATCCGCGTCATGGGCGACAAGGTCACCGCCAAGAAGACGGTGATGGAGCAGGGCCTGCCGGTCGTTCCCGGCTCCGACGGCCCGGTTCCGACGCTGGAGGAGGCCGAGAAGGTCGGCCGAGAGATCGGCTACCCGATCCTCATCAAGGCGGCGGCCGGCGGCGGCGGCAAGGGCATGAAGGTGGCCCGCAACCCGGACCAGCTGAAGGAAGCCTACCAGCTGGCCCGCGGCGAGGCGCGCGCCGCCTTCGGCAACGACGAGGTCTACATCGAGAAGTACCTCGGCAAGCCGCGGCACATCGAGATTCAGCTGCTGGGCGACACGCACGGCGCCTGCGTCCACTTCGGCGAGCGCGACTGCTCCGTTCAGCGCCGCCACCAGAAGGTGATCGAGGAAGCTCCGTCGCCGGCGCTGAACGCCGAGCAGCGGGCCTACATCGGCGACCTCGCGGCCCGGACGGCGGCGGCCATCGGCTATCGCGGCGTCGGCACGATGGAGTTCCTGTTCGAAGACGGGCAGTTCTACTTCATCGAGATGAACACCCGCCTGCAGGTCGAGCACACGATCACCGAGATGATCACGGGCATCGACCTCGTGCGGGAGCAGATCCGCGTCGCCACGGGCGCTCCGCTGGGCTACGGCCAGTCGGACATCCGCTTCCAGGGCCACTCCATCGAGTGCCGCGTGAACGCCGAGAACCCGGTGACCTTCCTGCCGTCGCCGGGCAAGATCGACGGCTATCACGCGCCGGGCGGCCTGGGCGTGCGCGTCGACTCGGCGCTGTACGACGGCTACCGCGTGCCGCCGCACTACGACAGCCTGATCGCCAAGCTGGTCGTCCACGGCACCACCCGCAACGAGTGCCTGATGCGCCTGCGCCGGACGATCGAGGAGTATGTGATCGGCGGCGTGGACACCACGCTGCCCCTGCACCAGCGCATCATCGCCCAGCAGGACTTCATCGACGGCAACTACGACATCCACTGGCTTGAACAGTTGATGTCGAAGAAGTGAGCCTTTCTCCCTGTTCCCTCTCCCCCCTGGGGAGAGGGAGAATGGGCGCGCTTACGGCTTCAGAACGACCTTCATGCACTCGTCCTGCTTGTCGTTGAAGATCTGGTAGGCGTGCGGAGCCTCCTCGAGGCGCATGCGGTGGGTGATGATGAAGGTCGGGTCGATTTCGCCCTTCTGGATGCGCTCCAGCAGTTCGCGGTGATAGCGCTGGACGTGGGTCTGGCCGGTCTTGATGGTCAGCGCGCGATTCATCACCGAACCCATCGGGAACTTGTCGATGAAGCCGGCGTAGACGCCGGGCACCGACACGGTGCCGCCGTTGCGCACGGCCATGATCGCCTGACGCAGCGCCACCGCGCGGTCCGTTTCCAGCATCATCGCCTGCTTGGCCCGGTCATAGGCGCCGGCAAGGCCCAGGCCGTGCGACTCCATGCCGGAGGCGTCGATCACCGCGTCCGGGCCGCGCCCGCCGGTCATTTCCATCAGGGTGTGGTGGACGTCGTTCTCGGCGTAGTTCAGCGTCTCGGCCTTGCACTTCTCGCGGGCCATGCGCAGGCGGTACTCGAAGCGGTCGATGGCGATGACGCGTTCCGCTCCCAGCAGGAAGGCGCTGAGAATGGCGAATTGCCCGACCGGGCCGCAGCCCCACACGGCCACCGTGTCGCCCGGCTGGATATCGCACTGTTCCGCGGCCATCCAGCCGGTCGGCAGGATGTCGGTCAGGAACAGGACCTGCTCGTCGTCCAACTCGCTTGGAATCTTAAGGGGGCCGACGTCGGCGTAGGGCACGCGCGCATATTCGGCCTGCCCGCCGGGATAGCCGCCGAGCAGGTGCGAATAGCCGAACAGCCCGGCCGGCGAGTGGCCCCAAAGCTCCTCCGCCATCCCGGCGTTGGGGTTGGAGTTCTCGCAGACGGAGAAGAGGTTGCGCTGGCAGGACAGGCAACTGCCGCAGGAGATGGGGAAGGGGACGGTCACGCGGTCGCCGACCTTCAGTTTTTGCACGCCCTTGCCGACCTCCACCACCTCGCCCATGAACTCGTGGCCGACGATGTCGCCGGGCTGCATGGCCGGGTTGAAGCCGTTGTAGAGGTGCAGGTCGGAGCCGCAGATCGCCGTCGAGGTGATCCGGACGATGCAGTCGTGGGCGTTCAGGATCTTGGGGTCGGGAACGTTGTCGACCCGCATGTCCTTCTTGCCGTGCCAGCAGTTCGCTTTCATGCCGATGTCCTCCGCATAGGTCCTCCGCTCATCGGCCGGCTTCGGCCGCGTTCGACGGGATGCGCCGGGATTGGTCCGATTGGTCCGGCCAGGATTGGGCGGGATGCGTCAGGGCCATGGAGCCTTCGGCCACCGTCACCTCGCCGGTCTCCAGCACCTGCTTCAGCCGGCGCAGGTCGTCCCGCACCTGCATCTGCGGCTCCTCGCCGAACAGCTTGGCGGCCATGGCGCCGAACACACCGCCGGGCGGCGTGTAGCGCATCTCAACGCGCAGGATGGTGCCGCGCCCGCCGGGCGCGCGTTCGAAGCGCACCTCGCCGCTGTTGTCCACGTCCGCGCCGTCCAGGGAGCGCCAGGCGAGCCGCTCGTTCGGCTGGTCTTCGGTGATTTCGGCGTCCCAGGCCACGGTGCGCCCGGCCGGGGCCTTCGCCACCCAGTGGGAGCGGCGGTCGTCCCGCACCTCCACCCGTTCCAGGTGGCTCATGAAGCGGGGCAGGTTCCGCAGGTCGCGCCAGAAGCCGTAGATTTCCTCCGGCGCCTTGTTGATCGCGACGGTCTGGCGGACGTCGATGTGGCGGCTCCAGGGCCGGCCGGTGCCGGAGGACGCGCCGCTTTCCTGGGCGCTTTCCTGGGCGAGGCGCTGGCCGCACAGCACGTCGAGCGCGGTGACGCCGGCCACGGCCGCCGCCGCCGCCGCGATGCGGTTCGGCTGGGCGTCTTCGGAGCGCAGGTTGTTGCCGAGGAAGGCGAGATCCATCAGGTCGCCGCCGACGCGCGCCCACACCCAGCCCGATTCCTGCGGCTGGGCCAGAATGCCCACGCCGTTGGCGATCTCGCGCAGGCCGAAGGCGCGCAGCATGCGCCGGTTGGCATCGTCCTCGGGGATGCCGATCAGCCGGGCCAGCGCGTCGGGTGCGGCGATTTCCGCCAACCCCAGGCCGATGCTGAACCAGCCCAGGGCGCGCGAGAGGCGCTCATCGCCATTGCGGTTCCCACCGCCGTAGCCATGCTCGGACGGTCGCCTGCGTCCTCTGTCGCGGGCGTGCCATGAGTCGTGCGTTGCCATGCGGGCCTCCGTCGGAATCGTCGTGATCGGATCAAGTCGTTCACGGCTCAACCGGTAGAGGCCCGCGGCGTTCCTAACCTTTTGGTCAGATGGTCAGCTTTGTCGGACGGTCAGTGCGCGGTGCTGAGCACCGCGTCGCGGCGGCAGCGGTCGTCGACTTTCGCGCCGCAGGGGATGAAGGTGTTGAGGTCCTTGCTGAGGCACAGGCGCACCTCCGTCACGTTGCGCTTGGAGCAGATGACCGCGATCGACTCCGGTTCCAGGCCGGGGTTGGCCTGCATGAACAGCCGCTCCACCTGCATGGCCGGAACGGACAGGCCGTCGGTCGGGGACTGGATGGCGTCGGGGATCTTCACCTTGGCGTAGGCTTCGCGCAGGCGGGCGAAATAGTCCGTGGCGTTCAGGCCGCTGCAGGTGCCGTGCTTCGACCATTGGTGGACGATCAGCCCGACGCTGGGCATGATGGGCATGGTCTGGTCCACCACGGCCTTGGGAACCGTGCGGTCGCGCATGCAACTGGCCGGGTAGCCGCCGTTGGTATACTGCGGCCACAGGCCGTGGACGACGAAGCCGAACTTGCGTTCCAACCCGCACTGGTCGGGGTCGGCCGCGTCCTTGGCCTTTGCGCAGAAGGCAGGCGACCAGGACAGCGTCAGAAGGTAATAGTCGAAGGTACCGGGGTCCGCCCGGCGCTGCGCCCAGGACGTGCCGGACATGGACAGAAAAACAACCGCCGCGGCGGCAAGAGCGGACACAACCTTCCGCATGGACTGACTCCCAATGAATGCGCGCTTTTGCGTTGCATACCATGGTGAGCGTCGCCTGTCGCGCGGAAGTGGACCGCCGAATTGGCCGTCATCATCGCCGTTGCCGGAGAGCATGGTTGAACGGTTATAGTGACAATGATGATCGAACTGTCCGCACCGCTGCTTCTGCGCGCCTACGCGTCCGGCATCTTCCCGATGGCCGAGAGCGCCGACTCGGAGGAGCTTTACTGGTTCGACCCGGAACACCGCGGCATTCTGCCGTTGGACGCCTTCCACGTGCCGCGCAAGCTGCGCAAGGCCGTGCGCCGGGGCGCCTTCGAAATGCGCTTCGACCACGCCTTCCGCGCGGTGATCGAAGCCTGCGCGGAGCCGACGCCCGACCGGCCGAAGACCTGGATCAACGCCGACATCCTGCGCCTCTACACCGAACTGCACGAGTCGGGATTCGCCCACAGCGTGGAATGCTGGGCCGACGGGCGGCTGGTCGGCGGGCTCTACGGCGTGTCGCTGGGCGGCGCCTTTTTCGGGGAGAGCATGTTCAGCCGCGTGACGGACGCCAGCAAAATTGCGCTGGTGCATCTGGTGGCGCGGCTGCGGGCCGGGGGCTACACGCTGCTCGACGCCCAGTTCGTGACCGATCACCTGAGCCAGTTCGGCGCCGTGGAGATTCCCCGCAGCGAATACCGCCGCCGCCTTGCCGCCGCCCTGCCGGTGCAGAGCCGCTTCCGCGACGTGGACCAGGACCGCGCCATCGCGGCCCTGTTGGGAGGGGAAGGGTAGGGAGCGCCGACGCCGGGGACGCACCTGCGCATGGCCCCGACGTCTAGACTCCTCACTCACCCGCGCAGGACAGAACCCACACGTCGTAGATCGGGTGCTCCATGGCGGAGAGGGCGGGGCTGGAGGAGAACATCCAGCCGCTGAAGACCGACTCCGCCTGCTCTCCGGGCTTGGTCTCAACCACCTCCAGAAAAGCGGCGGCCTCGGGCGGCTCGATCGGCGGGTTCTCCTTGCAGGCGCGGAGCGTGATGCGCAGGCTGCCGAACAGCTTCGTCTCGCCGACCGCGATGTTGAAGGTCGAGGTGCGGGCGGTGATCTTGTCCAGTCCCTGAAGCTTCGCGCCGGAGCGGTTCAGCATCTCTTCCGGGACCGGGGCGGCGCCGGACAGGGCCGGGGCGCAGAAAAGCGCGGCCGCAAGGGCCGCGCCGAACAGGCATTTGCCGAAATGGCTTTTCAGTGTCGTCACGTCGGATCGCTTCCGTGGTGTCGAACGGCGCGGGTGTTGACCCGGTAGCCTTCTAGCCCGGAAGCGGGCGTGCCGTCTACTGCGTGCCGCCTCCGGCACCGCCGCTGCCGCCGTCGCCGCTCGCGGGGTTGTTGGGGTTGACCGAACCGGCGCCCGAACCCGTCGCCGGGTTGCCGCCGGTGGCGCTGGTGCTGCTGCCCGCCGTTCCGGACGGTGTGGTCGTGCCCGGGGTGGTGGTGCCCGCCGGAGTGTTGGTGGTCGTGGTGTTCGTCGTGGTGGCACCGGTCCGCTCGTTGCGGGTGGTGGTCTGCCGCGTCGTCGAGGTCCGGTTGGCCTTCGTGCCGTCGGAAGCGCCGGTCACCGTGCGGTTGTCCTCGACCTTCTGGGTCGCGGCACCCGCCCCGGCGCCCGCCGCACCGC
>JAEZPL010000706.1 GCA_023413605.1 Pseudomonadota bacterium | reverse complement strand
AGGCCGTAGTCGCGGCCCAGATTGTGGGCGCTCCGGCCGGGAAACTGGATGGCCAGGAAGGCCACCAGCCGGTCGGCGAGGAAGCCGCCCAGCACGCAGCCCCCATCGCCGAGCATGCCGTCCACCTCGCCCGGCGTCAGGGGGTGCATCAGGGGGCCGCAGGCCGCCTCCTGCAAGGCCAGCATGGCGCCGCGGTCGAGCGGGCCGAGCCGGTCCATCCGGAAGGCCCGCGACGACCCGTCGGCGCGCGACCGCACGACGATGGTGCGGGGCAGGGAATCCATCGGGTTGGCGTTCCTGGTCATGACGGCGCCCTTTCCGGTTCCGGTCGCCACTGGTGCATCAGCACGGCGAACAGCAGGAGGCTTCCGGCCAGCCCGGCCCCGATCATCCCGACACCGCCGGGGCCGGCGGCGGCAATGGTGCCGAACAGCATGGGTCCCACCGCCTGCCCGGCCTTGCGGGCGTTGACGTGCAGCGCCAGCGTCGCCTCGCGGCGGCTGGCCTCGGGCGCGGCCAGGGTCTCCACATGGCGGATCTGCGCGGCGAGGCCGAAGCTCTCCGCCACGCCGATCAGGAACACCGTCGCGAAGGCCGTCCACAGCGAGGACTGCATGCCGAACATTGCCAGCGCCGCCGCGATCAGGCTGCCGGACAGGATGGTCCCGGCCGGGATCGGAATGCGGCGCGCGGTCAGCCGGGTCAGCAGCGGGCCGATCAGCACCACGCACAGCCCGTGCATCAGGTAGGCGCGCCCGACCGTCGCCGAGGACAGGCCCAGGTCGGACACGAACAGCGGCAGGTAGAAGGGCTGGAACATGGCCGCGGCAGCGGTCGGCAGGGAGATCAGCAGCAGGAAGCCGGCGACCCCCCAGCGGCGGCCGGCCCCGCGCTCCGCAGCCGCTTCCGCCGTTGCGGTGCGGGCCGCTGCCGCCGGCCAGTAGGACAGCAGCGGCACGCCGAAGGCGGCGTAGAGGAACCCCAGCAGCGGGATCGCGGCCCCGGCGGCGAAGACCATGGTCGGCCCGTTGCTGGCGGCGAGCAGCGCGCCGGACACGGCCCCGCAGTTCACCCCGGCGTACATGCCGGCGAACATCCCGGCCTGGAGGGCCGGCGTGTCCATCCGCCCGCGCAGACGGCCGATCAGGCTGTTGATGCCGATCAGGCCGAACATCGTCCCGGCGCCCGACAGGCCGCGGGCGAGCACGAAGACCAGCGGATCGCCGGTCATGGCGGCCAGCGCCATGCCCCCGGCGCTGGCCGCGAAGCCGGCCATGGCGACCGGGCGCCAGCCGAACCGCCCGGCCAGATGGCCGGCGGCGACGGCGGCGACGACGCCGCAGAGCATTTCGGCCGTCAGGGGGGCGGCGGCGGCCTTCACGGGGGGAAGGCCGAACAGCTCCTGCTCGAACGTCGCCATCACCAGCGGCACGAAGGACACCGGCAGGAAGGCGCCGAAATACATCAGGAAGGTCGTGAAGCGGACGGAAATGGCGATCCCCTCCACCGGGATCCGCGTCGTCCGGTGCTCCGGCGCGTGGCGGCTGCCCAGCGCGCGGTGCAGCTCGAACATGAACAGCAGCGACGTGATCAGGATGGTCGCCATGTCCAGCCCGAATTCGGTCAGCTGCCGCGCCACCCCGTCGCCGGCCACGACCACGACGAGGTCCGGCGCCATCCCCGATCGGTCGGCGGTCAGCGGCCAGTGCAGCGTCACGTCCTGAAGCGAGGCGAAGGGCAGCCTGCCCGTGCGCTGCGGGTCCGCCTGCCCGGCGTCGGTGCGCAGGTCGATGGACCTCAGGGTGGGCAGCTCCGACAGGATGCGGTTGAAATAGGTGTCGATTCCGTGCAGCGACCCGTAGGTCGAGCCCCGGCGGATCACCGCCTCGATGTCGTTGCGCACCATGCGGGCGACGATGTCGGTGGCCTGCTCCGCGGCCTCCAGATGCGCCTTCGACAGCAGGGAATAGCTTATGGCGCCCGCCGCGATCTGCACGGCGACCAGCGCACCCAGCGTCAGGACGCGGTGCGCCCGCTCCAACCGCGACGACCGGCGGACGCCGGACTTGGACTGGCGGGCGACCAGGGAGGAGGCCGCCGCGAACAGGCCCAGCACCGCGATGGTGCCCAGCCCGGTCCACAGCAGCGGGGGAATGATGTGGTCGCGGAAGTCCTGGACGCGGGAATCGATCGCCTCGCCCGCCGAGACGATGATCAGGAATCCCGCAAGGCTGCGGTCGTCCGGGTTGCGGATCGCCACGTGCAGTGCGTAGTGGCCGGCCGCGGGGTCATAATCGAACCAGTAGGAACGCTTCGCCAGCTCGGCGGTCGCACGGCGGCGGGTGGACTCCTTCATGGTCCGCTCGACGCGGTCGTTGTCGGTCTGCACGACGTGGCCGTCGTTGGTCTGCGCGATGCGCCCGTCGGCCAGAGCCACCTGCACCGATTCCACCCAGGGCAGGTTGGTGACGATCTGCCGGAGGATCGGCTCCATCCCGTAGAAGTCGTCGAGCGGCTTTCCGTAGCCCAGCGCTTCCTGGATGTTGCCCACGGCCTTGTCGCCGACCACGGAGAAGGCCGCCATCAGCGTGTTGGCGTAGTTCTGGCGGAAGGAGCCGAGATTGATGCCCAGGCTGAAGACCAGCGTCGCGATCACCAGGACCGTGGACACCAGAAATCCGCGCAGCAGGCTCGGCCGTTCGCCCCTCTCTTCCGTCGCCGGGTGCCGCTGAGGTTCCGCCATGGTTCAAGGCACTCCGTAGAGGGCGTCCGCCGCCAGCAGGGCGGGGAAGGGGATCCGGTAGCCGATGGCCGCCGCCGTCGCGACGTTCCAGGCGATGGAGGGCGTGTCGAAATAGACCTGGGGCAGGCGGCGCAGCGGCTCGCCGTTCAGCGCGCGGGCGATGGTGGACGCGCCGAAGGTGCCCACCCCGGACATGTCGGCGCGCGCGATGCTCATCAGCGCGCCCTTTTCGACCTCTTCGGGTCCGAGCTGCGAGAAGGTCGGGATGCGGCGGTCCAGGAAGGGCCGGGTCAGCGTGGGAAAGCGGTCCAGCGGCCAGCGGCCGTAGGTGATGTACATGGCGTCCACGCTGTGGGACAGGGCCCCCCACGCGGCGCTGAGTTCGGCCTCGTAGCGGGGCTGGTCCTTCTCGTCGGAGGGGGCGCGGACATACTGTTCGATCAGGTCGAACCCGATCCGGTCCGCCGCTGCCTCGATGTCGGACAGCGAGGCGATGGCCCGACCCGCGGGGCTGTCCTCGTAGGTGATGCCCAGCCGCCGGAACTGGAAGGTCTTGTGGAAGATGGACAGCTGCCGCTGGAACCGCCGGGGGTCCAGGTGCGCCCAGACATGGTTCCGCCCGGGATCGTTCTCGGTCGCGACGATGCCCGCCGAAACCGGGTTGGTGGAGGAGAAGACCAGCACCGGCACCGTATGGTCGTCGGTGGCAAGCGCGATCCCCGCGACCGTGCCCATGACGATCATCAGGTCGACGTCGCGGACCATGCGCAGCCGCTGGACGATGCCCATGGCCGAAATCTGCGACACGTTGGTCGCGTGGGCGTCGGGCACGAACTCCAGGTACCGGCTGTCGGCGTTGTTCGCCATCCAGGACCAGAGCGCGGCACTGTCCTTCTGCCCCGGCGTGTAGGGCATGTCGCGCAGGCTGCCGACCCAGCCCAGCCGTTCCAGCCCCTTCAGGATGGCGGCGAGCGTGCCCGCGTAGTTTCCGTAGGACATGGCCTCGGCATAGCCGACGCGCCAGCGCCGGTCGCCGTTGCGCACCGGCTTCAACGGCGGCTTCAAAAGCGGCTGGGCCGCCAGGGCATCGCCGACCCGCGGGCCGATGCTCCATACGCCGGCCGTGGACAGGGCGCCGGCGATCCAGCGCCGGCGCGTGACTGGTTCGGTCATGCCGGAACCCCGTCGTCGGCCATCTCCGTCTCTTCCGCTTCGGCCGGTCCGTCGGGGGTGGGGCCGGTAATA
>JAEZPL010000687.1 GCA_023413605.1 Pseudomonadota bacterium | reverse complement strand
TGGCGCACGAGGTTGGCCGCGCGGTTGGCGTTCTGCTTGATCTGCATGATGTCGCTGAACGACTGGTCGCCCGGCTTGTGGCGCAGCAGAAGCAGGTCGCAGAAGCCGATCATCGCGGTCAGCAGGTTGTTGAAGTCGTGCGCCACGCCCCCGGCCAGCTGGCCGACCGCCTGCATCTTCTGCGACTGGGCGAACTGGGCCTCCAGCCCCTTGCGTTCGGTCATGTCGATGAAGTGCAGGATCAGGCCCGCCGCCCCTTCCGCCCCGACGCCGCCGAGCCGGCGCGCGTAGAGCTGGGCCACGAGGTCGCGCCCGCCGGACAGCCGCACCTCCAGCGGGGCGGCCGGGTCGGACCCGCTCTGCACGGCGGTCAGACGCTCCGTCACCATGGCGCGTTCCACCGGCACGATCAGGTCCGCCATGGGCCGGCCGATGACGTTGCCGGCCTCCGTGCCGATCAATGCCAGGAAGGCCTGGTTGCATTCCACCAGACGGCCGTTCTCGTCCACCAGCGCGATGCCGATGGGCGCATCCTCGAAAAAGCGCTGGAAGCGCTGCTCGGAGATGCGCAGCGCCTCCTGCCATTCGCGCTCGGGCGTCAGGTCGCGCACGACGGAGCGGGTGTGCACCGTGCGTCCGTCCTCCCCCACCACCACCGTCTGGGTCACCGAGGCCTGGAAACGCCGCCCCTGGAGGCCGAGCATGGTGACGTCGCCGCGTTGCTCCGCCCCGCCGCCGTCCAGCAGGTCGTAGGGAGCGGCGGACTGCGGCGGGTGGGCCAAAACGTCGTGCAGGCGCCGCCCGCCCTCGACGAGGTCGCCCGGCGCGCAGCCCAGCCACCTCGCCAGCGTGGCGTTCACGAACAGGAATTGCCCGTCCTGGTCCACGGAAAAGAAGCCGATCGGCGCATGGTCCATGAAGTCCACGAGCTTCGTCTGCTCGCGCTGCATCACCTGCTCCAGCTCCCGCCGGGCGGTGATGTCCTCCACACGCCACAGCGTGGCTCCGGGATGCCCGTCGATGGGTTGCGCCCGGACGCGGCGCCATTCGACGCCCAGCCCATCCTTCGGCACGGGCAGCTCGATCGTCCCGGCCGCCCCGCCGCGTACGCGGTCCAGCAGGCGCCGGAACTCCGCGGCGCTGTCCGGATCGGCGGAGAACTGGCGCTCCAGGGCGCGAATCGGCGGTTCGCCCTCGCTCCAGCCGGTCAGCGAGCGAAAGGCGCTGTTCACGAAGACCGGATTCCCCGCCCCGTCGCAGACGAGCTGCCCGGCCGGCACCCCCTCCAGCGCGCCGCCCAGCAGGGCACCCACCCGCACCAGCCGCCTGCGCGTCAGGCGCAGGCGCAGGACCAGCGCCAGGGCGCCGGCCGCGGCCAGCGCCATGCCCAGCCAGCCCAGCGGGTCATGGTCGAGCACCAGCCCGGCGGCCATCGCGGCAAGCCCGGCCAGAATCAGCACCGCCAAGCCGGTCATGGCCAGCATTCCGCCGTTCCGTTCCGGCAGGTTGCCCGCCACGGCGGCGTGATCGCCGCCACGGGCGCTTTCGATGAAGGAGGAGGTTGCGTCGTCCACCGAAACTCCGCGTAAGCCGTTCGACGTCCCATCCGGAACGCCGGCCGCCGTCAGTTCCGGCCCATGCGTCCCTTCAGCTTGAAAACATAGGTAATAACTTCTGCGACCGCGCGATAGTGCTCGGACGGAACCTCCTCGTCGATATCGCATGCGGCATAGAGCGCACGGGCGAGCGGCGGGTTTTCCATCACCGGAACGTCATTCTCCTCGGCAATTTCGCGGATCTTGAAGGCGACCGCATCGGCGCCCTTGGCCACGACCATCGGCGCGGACATCGTCTTGGAGTCATACTTCAGCGCGACGGCGAAGTGGGTCGGGTTGGTCACCACCACGTCGGCGGTGGGCACCGCGGCCATCATGCGCTTGCGGGCGCGTTCGAAACGGATTTGCCGGATGCGGCTTTTGACCTGGGGATCGCCTTCCGCCTGCTTGTGCTCGTCCTTCACCTCCTGCTTGGTCATCTTCATTTTTTTGTTGAAGCTGTAGCGCTGCCAGAACACGTCGCCGGCCACCAGAATCGTCAGGACCGCCAGAACCCCGACCAGCAGGCGGAACGTCAGGCTGTCCATTTCCCGGACCAGCATCATCATGTCGATGCCGATGAAATGCTCGATGCTCAGCATCATCGGCTGGAGCGCCAGATAGGCCACGCCGCCGACCACCGCCAGCTTCGCCAGGCTTTTCACCAGCTCCACCAGCTTCTGGGTGGTGAACATGTTCATCAGGCCGGAAAGCGGGTTCAGCTTTTCGAGCTTCGGGGTGATCAGCTCCCACGAAACGTGCCAACCCTTCTGCCCGATGGTGCTGATCACGCCGGCGAACATCAGCAGGATGATGGGCAGCCACAGCGCCCAGAGCGTGTCCTTCACCACACGCAGCAGCAGCAGCCCGACGGAGGCCTGGTCCATCGCCAGCCGGTCAACGTTCTCGAAATAATAGTTCAGACGCGGCACCATCCCCTGCAAGGTCTTCGGCAGGGACGAGGTCAGAATCACCAGAGCCGCGGCAACCAGAAGCCAGTTGCCGACTTCCTGAGAAAGCGCGAACTGGCCCTGCTTGTGGGCCTCATCCAGCTTCTTCTGTGTCGGCTCTTCTGTTTTCGATGCATCATCCGCATCTTCGGACACCGGCGTTCCTCCCCGATCAGGTCGGTCTCAGGAAATCGACGAAGGCGGATTCGAAATGGGTCAGCCAGAACATCATCATCGCCGCCAGCGTCAGCGCGAACATGAACAGGCCCAGCGCCACCTGGATCGAGGTGAACAGGAAAAAGACCTGGATCTGCGGCGCCAGCTTGTTCAGCAGGCCCAACGCCAGCGCGAACAGCATGCCGGTGATGAGGAACGGCGCCGACATCTGCACGCCCAGCACGAAACTCTTCGAGACGAGCTGCCCGACCACGTTGGCCATGTCGTCGATGGGGATCGGCGCGCCCGGCACGAAGGTCGAATAGCTGTCGACCACCGCCAGGATCATCACGTGGTGCAGGTCGGTGATGAAGATCAGCAGCAACCCCAGCCAGCCCATCAGCGCGCCGGGCAGCGAACCCTGGGAGGCCATGGCCGGGTTGAACATCTGAGCGTTGGCGAGGCCGGTCTGAAGCGCGATGATCGTGCCCGCCACCTCCAGCGCGCCCATCAGCATGCGGGCCACCGTGCCGAGGAAGATGCCCACCGCCATCTCCCCCACGATCAGCACGAACAGGCGGAAGACGTCGGTCGGCATCGCGGGCATGCGGCCGTACAGCACCGGCGTGACCAGGATGCTGACGGCGAGCGCGAACAGCATGCGCGTGCGCGCGGAGACGAAGGCGTCGCCGATGGTCGGCATCACGCTGAAGGCGGTGCCGACGCGCGCGAAAACGAGCAGCCAGACGAACAGCTGCTCTCCCAGAATCTGCTGAAGAAGGTTCATCCGCCGCCTTGGCCGCCCAGGCCGCCGGCGCCCGGCAGGTTCCCGGCGCCGGGCACCACGTTCGCACCCGTGCCGATGACGACGATGCGGTCGGCGACCTCCTGCTCGAAGAAGGTCCGCAGCTGGCCAAGCATGAAGGGCATCAGCAGGATCGACAGGCCGAAGACCAGCAGCACCTTGGGCACCATCGCCAGGGTCTGCTCGCTGATCTGCGTGACCGCCTGAAAGACGGAAATGACCGTGCCGACCGCCATCATGATGACGAGAATCGGCCCCGCGACCACCACGAGCGTGATGATGGAGGTGCGGCAGATCTCGATGACGTCGGTTTCGCTCATGGGCGTGGGTTCGGTCCGGTGCGTTTCCGTCAGATCGGGATGCCCGTCAGATCGGCATGCGCAGGATTTCCTGATAGGCGTTCAGCACTTTGTCGCGCACGGTGGTGACGGTCTGCAGGGTGACCTCGGCGTTGGTCACGGCCTGGACCACGTCGGTCAGGTCGGCCTGGCCGACGGCGGCCATCGCGGTCATCTTCTCGTTCTGCTTCAGGGTGCCGATGGCCTCCTTGGCCGTCTGCTCCAGAACATCGCCGAAGTTGAGACCGTCGCGCGGAGCCATCCCCGGCCCGGAGGTCTTGGCGACCGTGCTGGCGTAGGCCGCGGCGGCGTTGATGGGGTTGACCATGGTTCCGTCTTCCTTCCTCTGCCCGTGCCCGCGGCCGGTAACCGCGGACACCGCTCAACCCGCGGCGTCAGCCGCGCAGAATGTCGATGGTGCGCGACAGCATCTGGCGGGCGCTGTCGATGGCGCTCAGGTTCGCTTCGTAGGTGCGCTGGGCCTCGCGCATGTCCATCGCCTCGACGACCGAATTCACGTTCGGCAACAGCACGTAGCCGTCGGAGTCGGCCGAGGGATGCGAGGGGTCGTAGCGCCGCTCGAAATCCTTCTTGTCCACGTCGATCTTGGCGACGCGCACCGTTTCGATGCCGGCCTGACGGTCCAGCGCGTTCTGGAAGGTGACGACCTTGCGCCGGTACGGCAGATCGCCCGGCGTTTCCGCCGTGGTGTTCGCGTTCGCCAGATTCTCGGCGATGACCTTGAGGCGGGTGCCCTGCACCTTCATGCCGGCCGCGGACACCGCCATCGATTTGTAAAGGTCCATGTCCCGCCTCCTTCAGCTCCGCCCTTCGGCCGTTTTCGATTCGCCGCGCACCGTCACATGCCGCCGCTGCGGATCGCCGATTTGATCATGATGACCTGCTTCTTGTAGAGGTTCGTGATGGTCTGGTAGTCCATGTTGACCTGCCCGACCTTCATCATCTGCTCTTCAAGAATGACATTGTTGCCGGTCGGCGACGTCTCGTACGGGTTGCGCACGCGCTGCTCCTTGTCCATGCCGCCGGGGCCGCGCGTGCCCTGCAGATGCATGGCGTTGGTCGCGGTCGCCTGGAGGCGGCGGCCGTCGGACAGCGCGTCGCGGAAGGTGAAGGGCTTCAGATCCCGGCTTTTGTAATCCGGCGTGTCGGCGTTGGCGATGTTCTGCGCCACCACCTCCTGCCGCTGGGTCAGCCAGTCCATCTTGCGGGACATCAGCTTGAAGAGGCCGAGATTGCCGAGGTCCATGGCCTTGTTCCGAAATTGAGGCTTTTCGCGCGAACGCGAGAGCCCGGATGCACCAAGTCAGAGTGATCATCGGCCGTTTAAGTTAATGAAGGATGAATGCGCGTTGCCGGACGCGCGCTGGACGGTCCACCGGAACATGCTAAAGTGGCGGCTACCGCCGTTTCAGCCGATCCAAGGCCGCACCCCATGCAGACCAAGTCCACGCTCCCCCGCATCGCCGCCCTTGCCTTCCTGCTCTCCGCCGGCACCGCGCTGGCCGACGGCGGCATCGCCGTGTCGGAGCCCTGGGCGCGGGCCAGCGCACCGGCGGCGCGCAACGGCGCGGCCTACATGGTGGTAACCAACAGCGGGGCCGAGCCGGACCGCATCGTCGCCGCGCAGAGCCCGGTCGCCGAGAAGGCGGAATTGCACACCCACCTGATGGACGGCGGCGTCATGAAGATGCGCCCGGTGGACGCCTTCGAAGTGGCCCCCGGCGAACCGGCCGTGCTGCGCCCCGGCGGAATGCACGTCATGCTGCTGGGCCTGAAGCAGCCGCTGACCCAGGGCAGCCGTTTCCCGGTGACGCTGACCTTCGCCAAGGGCGGGACCGTGACGGTGGACGTGGCCGTGCAGAGCGCCGCCGCCATGGGGCCGGAAGCCGGCGCCACTGTGAATCATCAGGGCGCGGCGGGACATGGCCAGATGCACCAGGGCGGCGCGGACCACAAGGCCATGCACGAGCAGCACATGAAGCAGATGCAGCAGATGCAGCAGATGCACGGAACCCCACCGCAGCAGGGCCAGTAAGCCGCCGCACCCGGAGCCTCCGCGCGCCTTCACGCTTCATTAAGCATGTTCCTCCAGGATGCGCGCAACGACCCAGCCATCCGGCAGGAAGCCATCGTCTGTGCCGTCCCCCGAGCAGCCCTCGTCGCCGTCCCAGGACCAACGTCCTCCCGCGCGCCGCCCCGTGGCGGTGGCGCTGAAGTACGAGTTGGGCGGGCAGTCCCTGCCCCGCATCGTCGCCACGGGCAAGGGCCATGTGGCCGAACAGATTCTGGAACTGGCCTTCGCCAACGGCGTGAAGGTGCGCGAGGACGCCGATCTGGTCCAAATCCTGTCGGCCGTGGACATCGACAGCGAAATCCCCATCGAGCCCATAGCCGCCGTCGCCGAAATCCTGGCCTACGTCTACCGGGCCAACGGCACGCTGCCGACCGCGGCGGCCTCCGCCGAGGACAGCGCCCCGTGACCGAAACCACCCTGCACCGCGATATCGCGGCCGTCGCCGCAGCCCTGGACCAGGCGCGCTTCCAGGCGGACGCCGGCGCGCCCATCGATCTGGCCGGGCTGGATGCGCGGGTCGCCGAGCTGTGCGCCGCCGCCATGGAGCAGCGGGCCCACGGTTCGGCCGATGCCCTGGAATCGCTGGTCCGGACGCTCGACACGCTCGCCGACACTCTGGCGCGCCAGCGCGACTCCATGTTGGCCGCCGCCGAGGGCCGGCCCGACCCGCACACCGCGCGGCAGCGTGCCGCCGCGGTCTACGGCCGCGGCGTTCCGGCCGCGTCTCAGCCCACTGCCCCTCCCCTTGCC
>JAEZPL010000684.1 GCA_023413605.1 Pseudomonadota bacterium | reverse complement strand
GCGCCGCGGTAGGCGTCCACCGGCTGGGTGTTGGTGAAGACGCCCTTCACCCGCACATAGACCGCCGGCGTGGTGTAGGAGCCGACCAGCATGGCGGAACCCGCGTCGGTCGGGATGAAGGGGCCGTAGTTCGACAGGTAGGCGCCCAGGTTGGCCACCGTGTCCACGCGCAGGCCCAGGAACTTGCCGTCGGCGTCCAGCGCCAGACGGGCGCGGCTGACGTGGTCGCGGCCGTGGTCGTCGCTGAGGAAGCCTTCCGTCCGTTCCGCCGTCCACTTCACGGCGCGGTTCAGGCGCTTCGCCGCGAACAGACAGACCATGTATTCGGGGTAGTTGAACAGCTTCATGCCGAAGCCGCCGCCGACGTCGGTGGTGACGACGCGGAACTGCTTCTCCGGCATCTTGAACAGCTGCGAGAACTGTTTGCGCAGGCCGTGCACGCCCTGGCTGGTGACGTAGATGACCAGACGCCCGGTGTCCGGCTCCACCCCGGCGACGCAGGCGCGTCCCTCCATCGGGTTGGCGACGACGCGGTTGTTGACGATCTCCAACTCGACGACGCGGGCGGCCTTGGCCAGCGCCGCCTCCACCGTCGCCTCGTCGCCCTGGTCCCAGTCGAAGCACAGGTTGTTCGGCGCCTCGTCCCAGACCAGCGGGCGGCCGGGCTCCAGCGCCGCGGTCGTGCCGGTGACGGAGGGCAGGTCGTCGTAATCGACCATCACCAGCTCCGCCGCGTCGCGTGCGGCGTCCAGCGTCTCCGCCACCACCACGGCGACCGGGTCGCCGACGTGGCGCACGCGGCCCTTGGCCAGCGCCGGGCGGGGCGGGGCGACGTAGGGGGAGCCGTCGCGCTGCTTCAGCACGGCTTGGCAGGGAATCGGGGCGATGCCGTCTGCCTCCAGATCCTCCACGGTGAAGACGGCCAGCACGCCCGGCTGGCTCGCCGCGTCCGCGCTGTCGATGCCGCGGATGGCGGCGTGCGCGTAGGGCGAGCGCACGAACACCGCGTAGGCCTGGCCGGGCAGCGACACGTCGTCGGTGTAGCGGCCTCCGCCGGTCAGCAGGCGCGCGTCTTCGGTGCGGGGAACCGGTTGGCCGATGCCGAACTTCATCATGGGACTGGCTCTTCCCTTATGGAGCGGATGGGGCACCCGGAGAAGATAGGCCTGAGCTTGACGAAGGGGAACCCCGGCATCGCCACAGGTGAAGGGCATAGGCCGGCGCCGTGTTCGGCGGTGGTGGCGCGGCGGCCCCGCACGCGCCATATTCTAAGGCATGTGCGGACGCATGATTCTCAACACGCCCGTGGCGGAGGTCCAGAAGCTCTTCGGCTTTCCGGAGATGCCGAACCTGAAGCCGCGCTGGAACGTCGCCCCGACCCAGGAGGTGCCCGTCGTGCGGCGGGAGGAGGACGGGCGGCATCTGGCGCTGCTGCGCTGGGGACTCGTGCCTTTCTGGGCGGACGACCCGTCCATCGGATCGCGCCTGATCAACGCGCGCGGCGAATCGGTGGCCGAAAAGCCGTCCTTCCGCGAGGCGTTCCGCAAGCGGCGCTGCCTCGTTCCCACGGACGGCTTCTATGAATGGAAGGCGGAAGGCAAGCGCAAGCAGGGCTACGCCATCCGCCGCCGCGACCGCGCGCCCTTTGCCTTCGCCGGCCTGTGGGAGCGCTGGAACGGCCCGAAGGGCGGCCCCGCGCCCGAACGGCCGCTGGAGACGCTGACCATCGTCACCACCACGGCCAACGCGGTGCTGAAGCCGCTGCACGAGCGCATGCCGGTGATCCTCGATTCGGCCGACTGGGACCTCTGGATGGACCCCGCAACTCCGGGGCCGGTGCTGGAATCACTGCTGAAGCCGGCGCCCGACGACCTTCTTGAGGCCTACCCCGTCGGGCCGCGGGTCAACAACGTGCGCAACGACGACGACGCCTGCGCCGCCCCGCTCGATGCGATTCCCACCCTGTTCTAAGGCCGCGCCTGGGGTTGCGATGGTGGTGTGGTTCATCGCCGCAATCGCAGCCGCATCCGGTCCGGCGTATGCCCAGGGTGGCACGACCAAAGGAAAGGTCGCCAGCACGCCCAATGAAACGTTAAATGGCCGTGGCGTTGCCGTCGAGGGCGACCTGCTGGCCATCAACGGCACACCCGTGCGCCTGATGGGCATCGATGCCCCCGATCCGGGGCAGAAATGCAAGAACCGGAACGGCCACGAACTCGACTGCTTCCGCATCGCCACCGCCGTTCTGGCGGGGCTGCTGAAGGATGAGGAGGTGAGGTGCACGATCGCCGAGAGGGACCGTCTTGGACAGCTGAACGGCGAATGCCGCGTCCGGGGCGTGGACCTGGGAGCGGCGATGGTCGCGCGCGGCTGGGCCTTCGCCTACCGCAGCCTGTCGCCGACTTATGCGTCCAGCGAGGCGTTCGCGCAGAGCCGCCGCCAGGGCCTGTGGTCCGGCAAGGTGGAGAAGCCCTGGCAGTGGCGGTCGCGCCAGCAGCGCGAACAGGCGCGGTGACCTTTTTCGGACCGCGTTTCATCCCTGGGGCTTTGCCTGAATCACCGCTTGGGTCTCTGCCAACGGGAGAAGGGATCCTCGGCTTTTTTTCGGTTCGCCCGCCTCATCGGGGCGTGATAGTGTTTCAGAGTGTTAACGGTTAATTAACGAAGCCAACCGGTCGGCGCATGGGGCGCCGGGCTCCGGTTCAGGCCACCAAACGGCGCGGAAGAACGGGTCATGCGAGTCTACGCACGCCAACTTTATGATCATCTGCCGTATCTGCGCCGCTACGCGCGCGCCCTGACCGGATCCACCGACCTGGGGGACGATCTGGTGACGCGCTGCGTCGAGGTCGCGGTGATGGCGCCGTCGCGTTTCGGGCTGGAGAAGGGGGCGCGGGTCCCGCTCTACGCCCTTCTGAACCTGCTGTTCGACGACGAGGGCGAAGGACGCCCGGCCCCCTCGCCCCATCCGATCGAGCGGGCGCTCGCCTCGCTTCCGGAGGGGGAGCGGCGGATGTACCTGCTGATCACGCTGGAGGGCCTGACGGTGCCGGAAGCGGCGCAGGTGCTTCAGATCCCCACCGCGGACGCGCAGGAACGGCTGACCGTGGCGCGCGACAAGGTGCGCAACGCGCTGACCCAGCGGGTGCTGGTGGTGGAGGACAACCCGGTCCTGGCGATGGAGATCGGGTCCCTGGTCACCGACATGGGCCATGTGGTCTGCGGCACGGCGGTCAACGAGCAGGAAGCGCTGGAACTGCTGGAGGCCGAGAAGCCGACGCTGGCGCTGCTGGACGTGCGGCTGGCCGATGGCGGCAGCGGGGTGGAGGTCGCCCGCCGGCTGCGCCAGAAGCGGTCCATGCGGACCATCTTCGTCACCGCCTTCGACGGCGACCTGGAGGAGGCGGACGCCCGCCACCTGGGCCAGATCGTCCGCAAGCCCTTCACCAACGAGGCGATCAAGGCCGCGATTTCCCGCGCCGTCTTCATGCCGACCCCGGTCGCGCTGGCCTGAAGGCTTCGGGTTCGTCAGCGTTCATAAGCCGATGGCGCTGATAAGCTGATAATGAAGGAGGGCGGCCTTCCGGGGCCGCCCTCTTCGTATGCGCTGCCAGGAAGGCGGGCGTCAGACCGTGGTCCGGCGGCCCACCACCATGCGATAGATCGCCAGAATGATGATGGCGCCGACGATGGCGCCGATGAAGCCGGCTCCTTCACCCGCCCGGTACCAGCCGACGGCCTGCCCCAGATAGGTCGCGATGAATGCACCGGCGATGCCGAGCAGCGTGGTGATGATGAAGCCGCCCGGATCACGGCCGGGCATCAGGAACTTGGCGACGATGCCAGCCAGGAAACCGATGATGATCGTCCAAAGGATACCCATAACCACTCTCCCTGATGTTGTGGGCCCTGCCGTTGCGGAACCCTCTTCCCACTGAGCCATAACGCGCGCAGCGACGATTGGTTCTGCCCGGAAGGGGGAACCTTTGCGGATGACCCCATGTTGTCCTGGCGACTTTGGACGCCCGCCCAACGGGTCACGGAAGGGAGAATTCTTATGCAATGCACCCACGCCAAGGCGGCCATGGCCGCCGCCGTCGTGGCTTTGTCGGTTTCTGCTTTCGGCACGGCCGCGCTGGCCCAGACCTCCGTGTCTCCTGCCGGCCAATCCCGCATGATCGACCAGCCGGGGGCCGCGCGTGGTCTGCCGGACGCGAGTTCTTCCGCCGCCGGCAAGGTCTGGACGCTGGGCGAAGCCTCCACCGCCGACAGCTTTGCGCAGCAGGCCGCGTCCAGCGGCATCTTCGAGGTCGAATCCGGCCGTCTTGCCATGGACCGTGCCAACCTCAATTCGATCCGGGCGTTCGGCCGCCAGATGGTCCAGGACCACACGCTGGGCAATCAGCAGCTGATGACGCTGGCGCGCACCCACGGAACCAACCCGGAGCCGGTGCTGACCGGGCAGCAGCAGCAGATGCTGACGCAGTTGCAGGGCCTTTCGGGCCGCGACTTCGACCGCCAGTACCTGTCCGACCAGATCGTCGCCCACCAGGAGGCCATTCGCCTTTATGAGGCGGCGCGGACCTCGACCGATCCGGGCATGCAGCCCTACCGGGAGTTCGCGGCGCAGTCGCTGCCGATGCTGGAGCAGCACCTCCAGCATGCCCAGGCCTTGGCCGGCTCGGGCGTTCCCACGGCGCGGATGAATCAGTAATCCGTTGTCTGAAAACGGATTTTCACCACAAAGACACAAGGCTCCCGTTCGGAGTCTTGGTGCCTTTGTGGTGAAGCTTTCGCCTTTTTACGACCGCAGCATGCGGATGTTCTCGGCGTAGCGCTCCGGACCGCCGGTGAAGGTGGCGGTGCCGGCGACCAGGACGTCCGCACCCGCCTCGATGGCGATGCGGGCGGTCTCGCCGTTGATGCCGCCGTCGACCTGAAGGTCGATGGGCTTGCCCAGCGCGTCGATGCGGCGCCGCAGTTCGCGGATCTTCGGAAGCTGGCTCTTGATGAAGCTCTGTCCGCCGAAGCCCGGGTTCACCGTCATCACCAGAACGAGGTCCAGGTCTTCCAGCAGGTAATCCACCGCGTCGATCGGGGTGGCCGGGTTCAGCGACAGGCCGGCCTTCTTGCCCAGCGACTTGATCAGCTGGATCGTGCGGTGGACGTGCGGGCCGGCTTCCGGATGGACGGTGATGATGTCGGCGCCGGCCTCCGCGAAGGCCTGGATGTACGGATCCACCGGCGAAATCATCAGATGAACGTCGAAGGTTTTCGCCGTGTGCGGACGCAGGGCCTTCACCACGGCCGGGCCGATGGTGATGTTGGGCACGAAATGGCCGTCCATCACGTCGATGTGGATGTAGTCCGCGCCCGCCGCGTCGACGGCGCGCACTTCCTCGCCCAGCCGGGCGAAATCGGCGGAAAGGATGGACGGGGCGATCTTGACCGGGCGCATCAGGGCTATCCTTGCAGGGCGGACGATAGGGGGTGCCGGAACGGCGCCTTCCCATAACACGGCTCGCCCGCGCTCCCAACCCCTCGGACGTGTGGCATGCCCCGAATGTGTTATGACCGTTGGGGCGGGTGCCGTTCCTTGCCCGGCTTGCAGCCCCGCTTCAGCGCCGGATCGCCGGCGAAGCTTCCATCCTCCGGCGGTTCCCCCTCCGCCCCGTAGGCGTCGTTGAGCGTCGCGCGCAACGCGTCCAGCCGGGCGGTGGCGGCGTCGAAGGTGTCGCGCTCCACCGCGCGGTAATGCTCGATCACCTGCTCGCCGAAGGGGGTCAGGGCGGTGCCGCCGCCGCGCCGGCCGCCCACCGCCGCCGACACCACGGGTTCGCGGAAGATGCGGTTCAGGTCGTCCACCAGCAGCCACGCGCGCCGGTAGGACATGTCCAGCGCCCGCGCCGCGGCGGAGATGGAGCCCGTCTCGCGGATCTGCTCCAGCAGCCTGACCTTGCCAGGGCCGATGGACCCGCCGGTCTCGAAATCGATGCGGATGCGCAGGCGTGTCATGCGAGCGTCTTCGCCAGATAGGCCCGGCAGCCGTCGAGCGTGATGAGCTGCGGGTAATCCAGTTCCGGCACGCGGATTCCGAAGGCGTTTTCCAGCTTCATGACGAAATTCAGGAAATCGACGGAATCGAAATCCATCTGGTCACGGAACGGGCGGTCGGGGGCGAGCGCCGACACATCGGCGTCGGGCGCCACCGCGGCGAGCGAATCCTGCACCACCTGATCGATCCGGTCCATGGCGATTCCCCTTTTTCGCGCCGCCGGTGCCGCGGACCCCCGCTTCCGTTGGCCCCGCTTCCGTTGGCGGCGAGCACAAGGCATCATGTTCGCTCAAAACCTGACCGGGCCTCGGTGAAAACGCAAGGCGCGTGTACACCGTCAAGGGGAGAAGACGCATGCCGGTTCGCGAACTGGAGGCTTTGTTTCGACCCAAAGGCGTGGTTGTGGTGGCCGATGGCGACCCACCGTTGGCGCGGGTTGCCGCGCGCAACCTGGCCGCGGGCTATGGCGGCGTCGTGCAGCGGGTGGAGGCGGCAGGGCTGGCGAAGCTGCCGGCCGTTCCTGAACTGGCCGTCATCGCGGCTCCGGCGGACCGGCTGCCGGCGCTGGTCGCGCAGGCCGGGCAGGGC
>JAEZPL010000653.1 GCA_023413605.1 Pseudomonadota bacterium | reverse complement strand
ACACGGATCAGCACGGAATGGAAAACGCGGACGGCCACGAACCCTGTTTCAGGCCGTGTCGTTCCGTGCGCAATGCGTGCTCATCCGTGCCCCCGTCCCCGGTCGCCGCGGATGCGCGCGATTTACGCCCCCTTGCGCTCGCGGCGCAAGGCCCATTTCACGGTGTGGGGTTCAGCCCCCGTATTCCCGGAGATGGCGATCTGCATCGTCCGGCGCGGCTCGTCGCCGCTGCCCAGATAGATGCTTTCCTCCATGTGCAGCGTCCCGCCCGTGGCCCGCAGGCGCCAGCCGGCCCCGCTGTGCAGCCGCAGCAACACCTGGTTGCCGCCCTGGATCACCGAGGCCTGCACCGACGGGTGCAGGTGGAAGCGGATGGTGAAGGGTTTCGGCTCCGGCTTGGCACCGATCACCGGTTCCAGCGTGTCCTCGCCGCGCAGATCCTCGCCGTTTTCGGCCAGATAGACGCGTCGCCGGTGCAGATAGCCGAAGTTGCGGCTGTAGCCGTTGTGCGTGGCGACGACCAGAACGGCGCCGTCGTGCTCCTGCCGCTCGCAGCCGACGTGCGACGGCCGGCGGCCGAGGCCGCCTCCCTCCATCACCTCCGACGAGTTGGTCTCGGCCAGCACGACGGTGGAATGGGCGGCGGTGCCAGCCAGCGCCGCGCGCCAGGGGCCGGTCTTCACCGGGTGGCTGCCGCAGTTGACGAACAACCGCTCCTTGCCGATGGACACCTCCAGCGACAGGGTGCCGGCGTGGGCGGCGGCGTCCAGCCCGCCCACCGGGGGAATGCCGGCGTCCATCAGAACCATGGTGCGGCCGGCGATCAGCCGCTCGAACCCGGTGTGCGGCGCGCTTTTCAGCGGGCGGCCGCGGGCGTCGGCCTGGGCCAGCACCGTGTCGACCAGGGCCGCATCCTCCTCCCTCCCGCCGTTGAACAGGGCGAGCCCGCCGTCGCCGTGGCGGAAGAAGCGCAGGGCCGGCGTCATCCGGTCGATGGCGTGCTGCAAGGCCTCCGGCACGTCGGCGCGGGCGGCGCGCAGCACGGCGCGCACATCGATCAGGTCGCGCAGAATGCGCAGCTGCACCGAGGGGCAGCGCTCCACATGGCCGCCGTCGGGCAGGATCTGGCGCGGCAGCTCCCGCTCCAGTAAACGGAGCGCGTCGATGCCGATGCGTTCGTTGTCGGGTAGGCAGAAACCGCCGTAGACGAGGCCCTTGACCGCGGTGACCAGCGCCTTGCCGTCCAGCGCGCCGGGCACGACTCGGACCAGATGGCGGAGTTGCCGGGCGAGGCTGTCGAAGATGCGGGCGCGGAACTCGTCGTCGGCCGAGGCGCAATAGAAGTCGTGCAGGCCGATCCAGGTTCCGATGCGCGCGCCCATCACTTCCGGCGCCCAGGTCTGTGCGTGCCAGCCGCCGTTGTGGTCCAGCCAGGACAGCACCAGCGCGCGGGCCCGCCGCCGCGCCGCGTCGCCACCGACCGCCCGCAGGTCGCGCATCCATTCGAACCCGTGCAGCGCGTCCAGCCAGCCGGCGCTGCCCACCCGCCAGCTGGGCGAGCCGTTGGGATCGACGGTGACGGTCTGTCCGCCGAGTCGGAACACCCCCGCCAGCAGCGCGGAGCCTTCGGTGGCGTCGCCCGGCCAGGGGTCCGGCGGCACGATGGCCAGCGCCGTGGGCGCCCGGCCGCCGAGCGTCAGCTTGTAAATCGGGTTGCCGAAGGCGATCTGCGCGACGCCCTCCCTCAACCGACCCATTTTGGTGCGCGCGCCACTCATCGCTTCACCCCATCACGCGATGAGGAGAGACGACCGGCGCATCGATACGGGAGGTCGGGCAATCGGGGAGGTGCATCCTTGTGTGGTATCAAATTCGCCTCGATTGCCGCAAGCCGGTGGTAATCTATTCGTGCAACCGTCTCAGCCTTGCCACAAAGAACCCGTCGATGCCGCCGAGGTCCGCGAGCATGCCCGGCAGCGACCGCAGTTCGCCGCGCTCGTTGATCAGCTCGGCCATTCCCCCCAGCTCGCCCGGCTCGATGGGAAGCCGCTCGACGCGCGGGTCGCGGGTGAGGATGCGGTCGATCTGCGCCTCGCCCTCCTCCGGCTGGATGGAGCAGGTGCAGTAGATCAGCACGCCGCCGGGCTTCACCAGATCGACCGCGTGGGCCAGCAGGCGGTTCTGCGCCCGCGCCAGCTTGCCGATGTCCTCCGGCGTCTTGACGCGCAGGATGTCCGGGTGCCGGCGGATGGCGCCGGTGGCCGAGCAGGGGGCGTCCAGCAGCACGGCGTCGGCCGGCTGGTCCGGGTTCCAGGACGCCACGTCGGCCGCCAGGATCTCGGCGGACAGATTGAGGCGCGACAGGTTCTCCCGCACCCGCTCCAGACGCTTGGCGGAGCGGTCCACCGCGGTCACCCCGGCGCCCTGGGCGACCAGCTGCGCGGTTTTGCCGCCGGGGGCGGCGCACAGGTCGTAGACGCGCTTGCCCGCCAGATCGCCGAACAGCTTGGCCGGAAGGGACGCGGCGAGATCCTGCACCCACCACGCGCCCTCGGCGAAGCCCGGCAGGTCGGTGATGCTGCCGCCGGGCAGGCGGCGCAACGTGCCGGTGGGCAGCAGCGTGGCCTCCAGCGGCGCGGCCCAGGCCGCCGGGTCGCTCTTGACGGTGATGTCCAGCGGCGCCTCGTGCAGGTGCGCCTCCACGATGCCGCGGGTGCGGCCCATGCCGTAGGCCTGCCGCCAGGCGAGCCACAGCCAGTCCGGCGTGTTGAGCCGCCCGGCGTCCTGCTTCGCGGCGATGTCCGCCCCTTCGCGCCCGATGCGGCGCAGCACGGCGTTGATCAGGCCCTTGTACGGCTCCGCGCCGCGCGCCGCGGCCAGTTCGACCGCGGTGTCCACCGCGGCGTGGGCGGGCGTGCCGAGGAAGACCAGCTGCGCCGTGCCCAGCCGCAGGATGTCGTGCACGGTGGCCATGGGCAGGCCCGGCTTGGCGAGGCTGCCCTGGATCAGCTCGTCGATCTGGCCGAGCCGGCGCAGCACCGTGGCCACCAGCAGGCGCACGAATCCGCGGTCGCGCGGGTCGAGACTCCGCAGCTCCGGATGCGCGTCGAACGCGTCGTCAAAGGGAACGGACTTGCGCAATACGTCGCGCAGGAGGTCGAGCGCAGAGGCGCGGGCGGCGAGTGTGGCTTCGGACATGCCGCAGGATGTAGCGTGCCGGACGGCGGGTGTCGAGTGGGTGCAAAGGCCGAGCCGGCGCAAATTCCCGTCTGCCGAAAGCCCCCGGTGCTTCTCACTGGAATTTCACCACAGAGACACGGAGCCGGAGAGAGAACACCCGGAGACAACATCCTCCGTGGTTCCGCGTCTCTGTGGTCTTGGTCCCACCCTAAAGCGAATTGCCATTCGCTTTAGACTCACATGGCCTCATTCCCGGCTCTCAGCGGATGCCTCTGGCATCCGCCTGCCGCCAGCGGGAACGAAGTTCCCGCGAGAGGCCGGGACCGCGGTCGCGGTCCTAAGCGGATCACAATCCGCTTTAACGCCGCGCCACCCAGCTGTCGTAACGGAGGTTCGACCCCACGTCCTCGACGAAGAAGCAGGGCGCCCCTTCCGCCGCTCCGCGGCGCAGGATGAAGCGGTTGCCGTTGCCGGCCTTCATCACCCACAGCGCGCCGTCCGGGTCATCCAGAGGGCTCAGGTTCAGCGGGCGCAACTCCAGTTCCGGCGGGGTCGGGTCCTCGCCCAGGCGCTTCAGGAAGCGGTCGGCCCGCACGCGGTCGTCGGGCGGCAGGCCGCGCGCCGCCCGCGCGTCGTAACGGTCGCTTTTCACATAGCGGGTGCCGACGCCGTGGATCGGGCTGGACGGGCCGCCGGGATCGACCAGCGCGCGCCGGGCCATCAGCGCCCAGCGCGAGTCGCGCGCGGCAGCCAGTGCCTGCCGGTGCACCGACCGCACGTGATCCGCCAGCGCCTGGAAGCGGGGCATCAGGTCGCGCTTGCGGAACCCGACCTCCATCATGAATCGCTCGACCGCCTTGTCCGCCGCCGCGGCGGAGGCCGGTATGGTCCGGGTTTCCAGCGCCAGCAGGGCGCCAATGCGCCGGTCGAGACCGGCGGCATCCTGCACGGCGCCTCCGATCTCCGCCCGGAACGCGGCCAGCGCGTCGTCGGCGCTCCGCTCCGCGCCCTCGATGCGGCGAATCACCTCCTCGCGCGGGGCGGTGGGCGGAACGGCGTCGAACAGGGGGGCGAGGTCGATGTTCACAGCGTCTCGTGGAAAGCGGCCTGGAGCGGGCATCGCCCACGCAGCCGCCCAGAAACTCCGGATCGCGGTCGAAGACCAGCGCGGATTTCGGATGGCCGCCCGGATCCTCCGCCGTGTCCGGCCGGCGGGGCGGCCGCTTGACGACCGCCCCCGGACCAGCCGGTCTTCAGCCGTCCGACCGCATGCGGGCGACAATCCCCTCCAGCACCGCGTCGGCCTTGTCGTTGTCCACCTGGCAGGTGCCGGCCGCCTCGTGCCCGCCGCCGCCATGCTCCAGCATCAGCATGCCGATGTTCGTGCGGGAGCTGCGGTTGATGATCGACTTGCCGCAGGCCAGCACTGTGTTCTGCTGCTTCAGCCCCCACAGCACGTGGATCGACACGTTCGCCTCGGGGTACATGGCGTAGATCATGAAGCGGTTGCCGGCGTAGATGGTCTCCTCCCGGCGCAGGTCGATGACCACCACGTTGCCGCGCATGCTGGTGCAGCGGGCAAGCTGGTTGGAGAACTTCGGCTCATGCTCGAAATAGAGGTCCACGCGCTCCTTCACGTCGGGCAGCGCCAGGATTTGGTCGATGCTGTGGTTCCGGCAGTAGTCGATCAGCTCCATCATGAGCTGGTAGTTGGAAATCCGGAAATCCCGGAAGCGGCCCAGGCCCGTGCGCGCGTCCATGATGAAGTTCAGCAGGGTCCAGCCCTGCGGCTTCAGGATGTCCTCGATGTTGTACTGCGCCGAATCGGCCTGATCGACGGCCGCCATCATCTCCTCGGAGATGGTGGGGAAGCGTTCCTTCCCACCGTAGTAATTGTAGACGACCCGCGCGGCGGACGGGGCCTCGGCCTCAATGATGTGATTGTCCTGCTTGCCGACTCGGATCGTTTCCGACAGGTGGTGGTCAAAGGCGAGATGCACGCCCGGCACATAGGGCAGGTTCGTGGTGATGTCGCGGTCGCTGATCTCGACCTTGCCGTCCTGCATGTCCTTGGGATGCACGAACTTGATCTCGTCGAGAATGCCCAACTCCTTCAGGAGCACGGCGCAGACCAGTCCATCGAAATCGGACCGGGTGACGAGACGGTACTTCGCGACCTCGGACATTCTATCCCCCTGGTTGCCTCATGATCGTCAGGCAGCCGGAAGGTAGTCTTACACCTTTCGTCATGCAATCCGAATCCGGTGCCCCCGTCAGCCCCACGGGCCGCGCTGCGGCGCAAAGACACCGGCCATCTCGCGCAGTCGGCGAACCCGCTCCTCCATGTTCGGGTGGGTGGAAAACAAGCTGTCCAGGCTCCGCCCGTGCAGCGGGTTGGCGATGAACAGGTGCGCGGTGGCCGGGTTCGCCTCCGCCGCGTAGTTGGGGATCTGGTGGGAGTAGTTGTGGATGCTGGTCAGCGCGTCGGCCAGCCACAGCGGGCGCCCGCAGATTTCCGCGCCGATGCGGTCGGCCTCGTACTCGCGGGTGCGGCTGATGGCCATCTGCACGATCATGGCGGCGAAGGGCGCCAGGATGGCCACGAGAATGCCGCCGATCATGCCCAGCGGGCTGCCGCCCCGCCCGTCCTCGCTGCTGGACTGCGACGCGCCGAAGAACATGCCGAAGTTGGCGAGCATGGAGATGGCGCCGGCGATCGTCGCCGTGACCGTCATGACCAGCGTGTCGCGGTTCTTCACATGCGCCAGCTCGTGCGCCATGACGCCGGCGATCTCCTCAGGGCTCAGCATGCGCAGCAGGCCCGTGGTGGCGGCGACCGCGGCGTGTTCCGGGTTGCGGCCGGTGGCGAAGGCGTTGGGCTGGTCGCTTTCGATGACGAAGACCCGCGGCATGGGCAGTCCGGCGCGCTCCGCCAGGCGCTGGACAATGCCGTAGAACTCCGGCGCCGAATAGCCGTCCACCTCCCGCGCGCCGTACATGGACAGAACCATGTCGCCGGAATTCCAGTAGCTGAACAGGTTCATTCCCAGCGCCATCAGGAAGGCGATCATCATGCCGCCCTTGCCGCCGATCAGATAGCCGATGCCCATGAACAGGGCCGTCAGGCCGGCGAGGAGGATGGTGGTCTTCACATAGCTGGTCATGGTCGATCCGGTGGTCTGGTCAGTGTGCTGGTCGATATGCTCTGGAGCGCGGCGCCGTCCCGCGACGCCGGTGCGCGACGTCTTGCCCGAGAGGGGTACGCCCGCGGGACTTCCCGCGACCCATCGGTGGTGATATGGGCTTGTCGGAAGCCCTCGTTCAAGATGGCTTCCCGCCGCACCGCACACCATATGACGACCATGACCGACAAAATCCCCTCCCCCGACAGCAAGGCGCCCGCCGACCTCAAACCGTCTGGCGCCAATCCGTCCGCTGACCCGGCACAGGCCGGCACGGAGCCTGACGCGGCCCTGAAAGGCCCGGAACAGAAGCCCGGCGAGATCGGCGGCCCGCAGGGACCGGAACCGACCCGCTATGGCGACTGGGAGTTCAAGGGACGCTGCTCCGACTTTTGATCGGCGCACGATAGGATGGATTGCCTGCGCAAGCCTAGGTTCGGCTTGAATACAAATGCATGCAGGATACAATCCCTAAGTCGTGCTTGATATGTTCCTATTCGCGCGCTAATCTCGCAGAATCAATCGGTCACACGACCGCCGCGAGAAGGGTTGCGCATGCACGCCGATCCACACCGCTTC
>JAEZPL010000651.1 GCA_023413605.1 Pseudomonadota bacterium | reverse complement strand
CGATGCCTCGATCAACCGCGGCAACTCCGGCGGCCCGATGTTCAACCTGAACGGCGAGGTCATCGGCATCAACACCGCGATCTTCTCGCCGTCGGGCGGCTCGGTCGGCATCGGCTTCGCCATCCCGGCGAACCTCGCCAAGCAGGTCGTCGCCCAGCTCCGCGAGTATGGCAAGACCCGCCGCGGCTGGCTCGGCGTCCGCATCCAGGCCGTGACGCCGGAGATCGCCGAGAGCCTCGGTCTCCAGGCCCACAAGGGCGCGCTGGTCGCCTCCGTCACGCCGAACGGCCCGGCCGCCAAGGCCGGCATCCAGGCCGGCGACGTGGTGACCAAGTTCGACGGCAAGGACATCAACGAGATGCGCCGCCTGCCGCGCGTCGTCGCCGAGACGCCGATCGACAAGGCCGTCCCCATCGAGGTGTGGCGCAAGGGCAAGGCCCAGAACCTTCAGGTCAAGGTCGGAGAGCTTGAAGCCGCCGAGGAATCCGGCCTGCTGGCCGCGGTCCCGGACGAGCGCCGGCAGAACCAGCAGGCCCCGGCCCAGAAGCCGACGGAGACGCTGGGCCTGAAGCTGACCAACATCACCCCGGAACTGCGCCAGCAGTTCGAGATCAAGCCCGAGCTGAAGGGCGTGGTGGTGACCGAGGTGGCCAACAACTCGACGGCATCGGAAAAGGGCATGCGCCCCGGCGACGTGATCATCGAGGTCGGCCAGGAAGAAGTCCGCAAGCCCGAGGACGTGGCGACCAAAATCCAGAAGGCCAAGGAGCAGGGCAAGAAGTCCATCCTCCTGCTGGTCGACCGCCACGGCGACCTGCGCTTCGTCGCCATCCCGCTCGGCCAGGGCTGATCGGGACAGCGCCAGATGCGAAAAAGGCCCCGGTGGGAAACCACCGGGGCCTTTTCTTTTTTGAGCCTTCACGCACTCTCCAGGCACGAGGGCCTTGCCTTGAGCCTTTACCCCTCCACGATCTCCCCGGCCCGATAGCCCTGGGCGTAGAGCAGCGCGGTGAGATCGCCGTGGTCGATGCGGGCGCGGGCCTGGGCGGCGACGGTGGGTTTGGCGTGGTAGGCGACGCCCAGCCCGGCGGCGAGCAGCATCGGCAGATCGTTGGCGCCGTCGCCGCCGGCCATGGTCTCGGCGGTTGGGATGTGGCGTTCCCCGGCGTAGGCGAGCAGCGCCTGGAGTTTGCTGTCCTTGTCGAGGATCGGCTCCAGCACGGCGCCGGTCATGACGCCGTCCACGACCTCCAGCACGTTGCCGCGGTCGTCGTCGAAGCCGACCCAACTCCGCACCCGCTCGGTGAAGCAGCGGAATCCTCCGGAGACGAGCACGCAGGTGGCGCCGTTGGCGCGCATGGTGGCGACCAGCGCCTTGGCCCCGGGCATCAGGGTGGCGCGCTGCCACACCTCGTCGATGACCTTTTCCTCCAGGCCCTTCAGCAGGGCGACGCGCTCGCGCACGGCGCCCTTGAAGTCGATCTCGCCGTTCATGGCGCGGGCGGTGATGTCCGCGATGTGGTCCTTCAGCCCGACATAGTCGCCCAACTCGTCCAGCATCTCCTGCTGGATGATGGTCGACTCCATATCGGCGATCAGCAGGCGCTTCTTCCGGTTGGCGGGCGCTTGCGCGATCAGGTCCACCGCCGTGCTGCCCACGGGCCGGGCATCCAGGAGAAACTTGCGCACGGCCGCCTCGGCCTGCTCTGGGTTGAGTCCTTCCACGGCGATGTCGCAGGCGCGGCCGGGAGCCAGCCAATCGGGGCTTTCGGACTTGCCGCCGAGTGCGGCCAGCGACGCGCGGGCGGCCTGGGCGGTCTCGTCGTCGAGAACGGATGATGCTGCGGCGATCAGCGTAACGACAGCGCTCATGGGGCGATCCTGGAGAATGTCCTGCGGGGAGGGCGCGCGCGCTCCCTACCACAGCCGGGGCACTCCGCCAACCATCGTGGACAATGGGGCGTGGACAATCGGCTTGCGTGTCCTACCCTCGACGGTGCCGTGTTTCCGGCGATCCTTTGGGAGGATTCGGCCATGCCCCTGCGGATTCCCGCCCGTTTCGTCGCACTCCTGTTCATGACCGCTCTGGCTGTTGCCTGCGCCCCTCGGACGGACGTGGCCCAGCGCCCGCCGCCCGGCTATGTCGAGAACGTGGCGGCCCGTGTCGCGGCGGTGGACTGGCAGAACGCCACGCCGGTGACGGTGCGCCTGGACGAATACGCCTTTCAGCCCGACCGGCTGAGCTTCGACCGCGGCAGGCCCTACCGCCTGACGCTCCAGAACGCCGGCAAGCGGGCGCACACCTTCACGTCCGAGGGCTTTTTCAAAGCCATCGCGGTGCGCAGCGTCACCACGCCGCAGACCGTCATCCAGACTCCGGCGCTGGTGAACCTGGAGATCCCGGCTGGTCAGACCGACGTGGTGGAGTTCGTGCCCGTCGAGGCCGGAACCTTCGATCTGGAATGCACGGAACCGCTGCACAGCACCTTCGGCATGACGGGCGGCATCACCGTGCTGTAGCTTCCCCCGCAAGGCGGGTTGCGTTTCAGCGTCATCCCCTGCCATACGCTGTTGCCGTAAGGGAAACGGGCAAAGCGTCATGGTTCAGGACAAAAATGTTGTGGTCATCGGCGGGCCGACGGCGTCCGGCAAGTCGGGCATGGCGCTCGACATCGCGGAGGCCTTCGGCGGCACCGTCATCAACGCCGACAGCATGCAGCTTTACGCCGACCTCGACGTGCTGACCGCCCGTCCGGGGGCGGAGGATCTGGCGCGCGTGCCGCACCGCCTCTACGGCGTTCTTCCGGCGTCGGAGCGCGGATCGGCCGCGCGCTGGCGCGACATGGCGCTGGCGGAGATCGCCGCCGCGCATGCCGCGGGGCGGTTGCCGGTGGTGGTCGGCGGCACCGGCCTTTATCTGCGCACGCTGATGGAGGGGCTGAGTGCCGTTCCCGCCATCCCCGAAGACATCCGCAAGGCCGCCCACGCGCGTCTTCGCGACCTGGGCGGCGAGGCCTTCCGGGCGGAACTGGTGGTCCGCGACCCGGCCTCCGCCAAGCTCAATCCCGGCGACACCACCCGCCTGACCCGCGCGTGGGAGGTGTTGGAGGCCACCGGCCATCCGCTGTCCCATTGGCAGACCCAGACGGCGGAGGGCGCGCCGGAGGGGCTGGCCTTCACCGTGCTGGTGCTCGACCCGCCGCGCGAGGCGCTCTACGCCAACTGCGACCGCCGCTTCCGCGTGATGATGGGGCAGGGGGCGCTGGAGGAGGTGCGGCGGTTGGACGCACAGAACCTCGACCCCGATCTTCCTGCCATGAAGGCGCTGGGCGTGCCGGAACTGCGCGCCCATCTGCATGGTGAACGGTCGCTCGACGAAGCGATTGCTCTGGCGCAACAATCCACGCGGCGCTACGCCAAACGGCAGGTCACCTGGTTCCGCCACCAGTTGGCCGCCCGCCCGGCAACCACACGGGGGAAGGGGGCGGCGCATGGCAGCCATACGATCAATTCGCTCTATTCAGGATCGCTTAGTGAAGCAATACTGACCTATCTTGAAACGACGTTGCGTCGCTGAGCTTCAGGAGGTTTTAAAGTGACGGTCGATTGGGCAAACGTGTTCGCCGGCCGCGTGGGCGGCATGAGCGCTTCGGAGATTCGGGAGCTGCTGAAGCTGATCGACCGGCCGGAGATCATCTCCTTCGCCGGCGGCATTCCGGACCCCGACTTCTTCCCGACCGCGGCCATCGCCCGCGCCTATGAGAAGATCTTCCAGTCCAACGCCGGTGCCGGCGGCGCGCTGCAATACACCATCAGCGAAGGCTTCACGCCGTTGCGCGAGTGGATCTGCGCCTACATGGGCCGCCACGGCATCAACGCCGGGCTGGACGAGGTGCTGGTCACCAGCGGCTCGCAGCAGGCGCTGGAGTTCGTCGGCAAGCTGCTGATCGGTCCGGGGGAAAAGATCCTGGTGACCCGCCCGACCTACCTCGGCGCGCTCCAGGCCTTCTCGCCCTACGAGCCCACCTACCTGTCCGTCCCCGGCGACGAGGAAGGGCCGGATCTGGCCGCCGTGGAAGCGGCGCTGGAGCAGAAGCCGAAGTTTTTCTACCTCGTCCCCGACTTCCAGAACCCCAACGGCACCACCGTGTCGCTGGCCCGGCGCGAGGCCCTGCTGGATCTCTGCGCCAAGCACGGCGTTCCGATCGTCGAGGACGCCGCCTACAGCGAACTGCGCTACGACGGCGAAACCGTGCCGCCCATCGTGGCGCTGGACGCCGCGCGCAACGGCGGAAAGATCACCAACGTGATCTACTGCGGTTCCTTCTCCAAGACGATGGTCCCGGCCTTCCGCGTGGGCTGGATCAACGGCCCGGCCGAGGTCGTCAACCGGCTGGTGCTGATGAAGCAGGCCGGCGACCTGCACACCAGCACGATCAACCAGATCGTCCTGCACGACGTGGTGTCGCAGAATTTCGACGCGCACATCCGCCGCCTGCGCGGGTCCTACAAGGAACGCCGCGACGCGATGCTTTCCGCCCTGGAGGAGTTCGCGCCGAAGGGCGTCACCTGGACGAAGCCGGAAGGCGGCATGTTCGTCTGGCTGGAACTGCCGGAGGGCACGGACGGCGTCGCCCTGCTGGCGCGCGCGATCAAGGACGCCAACGTGGCCTTCGTGCCCGGCTCGGCCTTCCACGCCGACCGGTCGGGGCTGAACACGCTGCGCCTCAGCTTCTCCAACAACAACCCGGAGCGCATCCGGGAAGGCATCCGCCGCTTGTGCCGCATGCTGGCGACGGTCGAGGCGTAACGGCGCGCCAAACGCCGGGGTAATCCGGGCGGCCCGCTTCCGCAACCGCGGCGGCGGGCCGCCTGCGTTTCGGGCGTTACCGTCTTGCGAAATAATCGGAAAAACTGCGGCAAAAAAGCTTTTCGATCATTCGCAAAATGGGTTGACCGCTGGCCGGCTAATTGTCTAGGTTGCCCGTCCCGGTTCTGACCTTTGGGGATAACCCCTTGTTTTCCCATGGGGTCGGTGTCGGGGTACGCGAAGGAACAGGGCCGCCCGTGGAATGAGGGGCCCCTTTAGGAAGGTCGTGAGCTATGCCCGAACAGAAGCTGACCGGCGCGCAGATCGTCATCAAGGCCCTGAAGGACCAGGGCGTAGACACCATCTTCGGCTATCCGGGCGGCGCGGTACTTCCGATCTACGACGCCCTGTTCCAGCAGAACGACATCAAGCACATCCTCGTCCGGCACGAGCAGGCCGCCGTGCACGCCGCGGAAGGCTACGCGCGCTCGACCGGCAAGGTCGGCTGCGTCCTGGTGACCTCCGGCCCCGGCGCCACCAACGCGGTGACGGGTCTGCTGGACGCGCTGTGCGACAGCATCCCGCTGGTCTGCCTGTCCGGGCAGGTGCCGACGCACCTGATCGGCAACGACGCCTTCCAGGAGGCGGACACGACCGGCATCACCCGTCCCTGCACCAAGCACAACTATCTGGTGAAGGACGTCAACCAGCTGGCCCGCACGATGCACGAGGCCTTCTATGTGGCCCGCAGCGGCCGCCCCGGCCCCGTGCTGATCGACATTCCGAAGGACGTGCAGTTCGCCGACGGCGTTTACATCCCGCCGGCCGAGGTGAAGCACAAGACCTATCGCCCGCAGGTGAAGCCCGAGATCGCCCGCGTGGAAGAGGCCATCGAGCTGATCGCCAACGCCAAGCGCCCGGTCTTCTACACCGGCGGC
>JAEZPL010000626.1 GCA_023413605.1 Pseudomonadota bacterium | reverse complement strand
GGACAGCGGGTGCGCCTCGATGTTGTGCAGGCCGGCGCGGCGGAACCGCTCGGCGGCGCGCTTCAGGCGGCCGGCCAGGACGTCGCAGGCGACGACGCGGCCCTTGTTCTTCATCAGCGCGGCGATGGCAAGGGTCTTGCCGCCGGCCCCGGCGCAGAAGTCCACCACCTGCTGCCCCGGCTTCGGCGCCACGGCCAGCGCGACGAGCTGCGAGCCCTCGTCCTGGATCTCGACGAGACCATCCTTGAAGGCGTCCACGGTGCCCAGCGGCGGGCGGCCCTGCACGCGCAGGCCCAGCGGCGACCACTTCGTCGGTTCCGCGGTGATGCGGGCGCGGGTCAGCGCCTTGATGGCGCTCTCGCGGTTGGCCTTGACCGGGTTGATGCGCAGATCGAGCGGCGCGGAGTCGAGCAGCGTCTGCATCTCCACCACGAAGCGGTCGCCCAGCGCCTCGCGCATCGGGCCTTCCGCCCAGGGCGGGCATTCCACGCGCACGCTTTCCGGCATCTGCGGATGCTCCAGCGTGTGGGTGTCCAGCTCGTTGGCGAGCTTCGCCTCCTCCGGCTTCAGGGCTTCCGGGGCGAACTTGGAGGAGCCGAACAGGGCTTTCACCGTGGCGGCCGGCTTGCCTTCCGCCAGAATCTCGTTGGCGAGGGCGCGGGCGCGCGGGGTCGCCGGGTGGCCCAGCCGCTCCAGCCACCAGGTCAGGCGCGCGTGCCGGCGCAGGATCGCGTAGGCCGTCTGCGCCACCGCGGTGCGGTCCTTGGACCCGATGTAGCGGCGGGCGCGGAAATAGGCGCTCATCACCGCGTCGGCGGGGCGCGGGGTTTCGTCGATCTCGGTCAGCAGGTCGATGACCGCCTGAAGGCGGGCGGCGGGAGTCATGGGATCGGTCCTCGGGAACGGGGGCGGACGGGCGCACGCACCGCGCCCCTGGCTTCGTACCGTGGTCGATAACCCGACTCACGCCCACTTGTCACCCCCCACGGATGCGCCCCTGCCTCCCGAGTCGCCACCCAAGTCGCCACCCAAGTCGCCACTGGGGCCGTCCCGCAGCCCCGCCGGGCTGTGACAAGACGGCCGGCCCGATTGCTCCGTGCGAAGAACTGTTGACCGTCATTCGGCACATGAGGCAAAAAAGAGGTAGAGGCGCCCGCCTTTGCCGTCTTGGTCGCGGCGCGTCAAGACTTCCATCCTTTCTGACGAATTCATCGAACTCGGTACGGAGTCCGCGATGGCGGCTGCGGTCGGCAGTGTCATGGCGCGTGCGTCGGTGCGCGCTTCCTCTCTTCTTGCGCTCGGTCTCCTGGCGGCCTGCGCCGGCACCACGACGACCGGGGCCGTGCCGGACGGTCGGCGCGCCGAGCAGCCCCGCCCCGGCCTGGAGCGCGTGGCGGAGGATTTCCGCAGCCTGCCCGGCTGGACCGACGACGACCAATCCCAGGCCCTGCCCGCCGTTCAGCGCACCTGCCGCTGGGTGGATTCGCAGCCCGCCGGCCGTGCGCTCGGCCCGCACCCGGCGGCCGGCACCACCGCCGACTGGCGCCCGATCTGCGCCGCCGTCCGCTCCCTGCCCGCCAACGATCCGGACGCGGCGCGCCGCTTTTTCGAAGACAACTTCACGCCCGTCTCCCTGTCGGCCGGTCAGGAGGGCCTGTTCACCGGCTATTACGAGGTTGAGTTGCGCGGCAGCTGGACCCGCACCGACCGCTACAACGTCCCCATCTACCGCACGCCGAAGCGGACCAAGCGCGGCATTCCCAGCCGGTCGCGCATCGTCGACGGCGCGCTGAAGGGCAAGGGGTTGGAAATCCTGTGGGTGGACGACCCCATCGACGCCTTCTTCCTGGAAATCCAGGGCTCCGGCCGCGTGCGGATGACCGACGGGTCGATGGTGGCGCTGGGCTACGCCGGGCAGAACGGCCACGGCTACTACCCCATTGGGCGCCACCTGATCGACATCGGCTACGCCACGCCGGAGCAGGTGACCATGCCCCTCATCCGCCGCTGGCTGAAGGAGCATCCGGCCGACGCCAAGCGCGTGATGAACCTCAACCCCTCCTATGTGTTCTTCCAGTTGCGCCCCGTCATCGGCGCCCGTGGCGCGCGCAACATGGAACTGACCCCCGGCCGCAGCCTTGCCGTCGACGCCGGGCACATCCCGCTTGGGGTGCCGCTGTGGCTGGAACTGCGCGACGCACCGGTGCCCACCGGCGCGATCAAGCGCCTTGTCGTTGCCCAGGACACGGGTGGCGCGATCAAAGGGCCCGTGCGCGGCGACCTGTTCTGGGGCCACGGGAACGAGGCCGAAGAAGGTGCCGGCGTGATGAAGGCCACGGGCCGTTACACCATGCTGGCTCCGCGCAACGCCTCCTTCCTGCTGGCCCAGCGCCGCTGAGAACCGGCATGGATCTGGTCCGCCTGCCCCGAATGCCCGACCGGACGGCCGCCCTGGCCGCGTTGGAGGAGATCTTCTTCCTCTCCACCACCCGGACGGCCTTCGCATCGCCGCTGGACCGCGCCGGCTTCTTCCGCACCTGGACCGGCTGGTATGTGGAGCGCGCGCCGGCCGACATCTGGTTCGCGCTGGCCGAGGACGGCACGATCATCGGCTATCTGACCGGCTGCAAGGACAGCGCCGGGGCGGAGGATCTCGCCCGCACCATCCCGAAATACGACATCTTCGCCGATCGCTTCGCCGCTTTCCCGGCGCATCTGCACGTCAACGTCCGGCCCGGCTATCGGGACCACGGGGTCGGGCGGGCTCTCGTGGACGCCTACGCGGAGGATTGCCGGGCCGATGGGCTGCCCGGAGTCCACCTCGTCACCGCGGTCTTCGCCCGGAACGTGGATTTCTACCGGCGCGCCGGATTCACCGACGCACTCCAGCGCGGCGCCCTGCTGTTCCTTGGCCGACGCCTGCGCTGATCCTTGCACAAGGCACGGTTGCCCGCGCGCAACATTCGGCATAACGGGCCATAAATCCATGTCGCGCGGTTCGACACACATGGAAAATTTTCGATAAAGAATTGGTCGCGGCCGCCGCAACCAGCGCCTTTATTTGTTGCCTTTCACGCGAGCGAGATCATGTCAGCGCTCGTTCTTCTTGAAAGGGAAAAGTGGCCGTGCAACATTTCCGCAAGAATTTGAGGCAGACCAAACGGGAGCATTGTCGGCGCACATGGGCCAAAATCTTCCGAACGTCATGGAAACTGTTATAGAACAGGCAAAGACCGGCCCTGCGTCACGCCGCACACCGGACATCCGCCCGTCCCCGGAACGGGATCGGGTGCCTGCATGACGGAGCCCTCCGGCGGCATGCCCCCCGCACCCGGCGCATCGCCCGCCAGCCCGCCGGCCGAATCCGCAGGAATCAACGGGGGCAGCCTGCGGTTTCCGCTGCTTGTCGCCCTGTGCTACGCCATCGTGTCGTCGGCGTGGATCGCGGCCTCGGACCGGGCGGTGGACCTGCTGTTCGCCACGAACGTCACGACCATCCAGACCTACAAGGGTTGGGCGTTCATCGTCCTCACCGCGGTGCTTCTGTTCATCGTGCTGTGGCGGGAAGGGCATCGACGCTATTCGGTCGAGAACGCTTTGCGCGACCGCGAGGCCATCCTTCAGCGCGAACGCAGCCTGTTCGAGGCGGTGCTTCGGCAAGCCCCCATCGGCATCTCCATCGCCAGCGCGCCGGACGGCAAGGCGATCATCCTCAACGACCGGGCCGTCGCGATCACTCAACTGACGCCCACGGACGAGGATGCGGCCCGCTACGAAGGCTATGGCGCCCGGTACGCCGATGGACGCCCCTACGCCATGGAGGATTACCCGACCGTCCGCGCCCTGCGCGACGGCGCGGTGATCGACTGGGAACCGATGCTCTATCACCGCCCGGACGGCCGCACGCTGGAGTTGGATGTCAGCAGCGCGCCCGTGCGGGATGGCGAGGGCCGCATCGTGGCGTCGGTGACCATCTTCGTGGACAACACGGACACCAACGCCGCCAAGCGCGCGCTGGTCGAGCACGAGGACATGCTGCGCACGACGACGGACGCCCTGCCCGGCGCGCTGTTCGTGGCCGACCCGCATGGCCGGAACATCTATTCCAACCAGAGCTTTCAGAGCTACACGGGCCTGTCGGCCGACGAACTGTCGGGCGAAGGCTGGATGCAGTCGGTCCACCCGGACGACCTTCCGGGCGCGCTGGCGGACTGGGAATCCGCGGTCGCCCGCGGAGGTCGCTACGAATCCGAATTCCGCCTGCGCCGGCATGACGGCACCTACCGCTGGCATCTCACCCTCGCCGTGCGGGAGGGGCGCACCGGCCGTTGGGTCGGCACCAGCACCGACATCGACGCCATCAAGGAAGCGGAACTTGCCCTGGCGCAAAGCGAGGAGCGGTTGCGCCGGGCCATCCAGGACGCGCCCTTCCCCGTCATGGTCCATGCCGAGGATGGCGAGGTCGTGCTGATCAGCCAGGCCTGGCAGGACGCCACGGGCTACAGCGCCGCCGATCTGTCCACCGTCGACGGCTGGCTGGAACGCGCCTATGGCGAACGCCGCGGGGCCGTGCGCACGGACATCCAGCGCCTTCACCAGTTGGACCGCCCCATCGACGAGGGCGAATACGACATCCGGACCGCCGACGGGCGCCGGCTCACCTGGGCGTTCCGGTCCTCGCCCATCGGGCGCGATTCCAGGGGGCGGCGGCTGGTCGTCAGCATGGCCGCCGACATGACCGACCGCAAGGAGGCCGAAAGCCGCCTGCGCCTTCTGATGCGCGAGGTGGATCACCGGGCCAAAAACGCCCTGGCGGTCGTGCAGTCCATCGTCCTGCTGAGCCGAACGGAGGATCCGGAGGAATTCGCCAACGCTGTGGTTGGGCGGGTCACCGCCATGGCGCGGGCGCATTCGCTGCTGGCGGCCAGCCGCTGGTCGGGCGCCGACCTCGCCACCCTGGCGCAGGAGGAACTGTCCGCCTTCACGCAGGACAAGCGGTTCTCCATCGCCGGCCCGCCCGTGGGCATCGCGCCGGAAGCGGTCCAGTCCTTCTCCATGGTCCTGCACGAACTGGTGACCAACGCCGCCAAGCATGGGGCCTTGTCGGTGGCCGACGGGCGCGTCGCCGTTTCCTGGCGGGTGGACAGGACGTCTGGCCGGCTGTGCGTGGAGTGGACGGAGAGCGGCGGCCCCACGGTCGTTCCACCCGCCCGCCAGGGTTTCGGATCGATCCTGCTGGAACAGACCATCCTCGGCCAGATGCACGGCGAGCTGGTCCTGGAATGGCCGCCCGGCGGCCTGCGCTGCCGCATCGCCCTGCCCCGCGACTGCTTCGTGGTGAGCGGCGTTCACCCCGCCCAGAAGCCGACGTCCAAGGTCGCCAACGACCAAAAGTCCACCGCCCCCGGCGCCCGCGTCCTGGTGGTGGAGGACGAAGCCCTGACCGCCATGGGCCTGCAACAGGTGCTGGAGGAAGCGGGATACCGGGTGATCGGCCCGGTCGCGCGCGTCCAGGACGCCATCGACATGGCCCGCGGGTCGCCGCCGGACCTCGCCATTCTGGACGTCAACCTGTTCGGCCAGCCGTCCTTTCCCGTGGCCGAACTGCTGGACGACATGGGCGTGCCGTTCGTGTTCTGCACGGGCTACGGCAGCCTGAACACCACGAGCGAGCGGCTGCGGCGGGCGCCGGTCCTGGCCAAGCCGGTGCCGCCCGACCGCCTGCTCCGCACCATCGGCGGCCTGCTCGTGACCGGCGCTCGGCCGGCCACCGGCGTGGTGCCGTGCTGACACCACCGTGACGCCGTCTTGAGGCGGGGGGCGAATGCGGCTTTTCAACCCGCCCGCCGACGCTCTAAGGTCCGCCCGCCGCCCGTCGCGGCCTTCACCGGAATGAGCCTTCACCCATGACCCGCCCGCCGCGCCTGATCGAAAGCCCGCAGAACCCGCAGTTCAAGCTGTGGGAATCGCTGCTGGAAAGCCGCGGCCTGAAGAAGCAGGGCAAGCATTTGCTGGCCGGTCTGAAGACGGTGCCGGAGGCGCTGGCCCGCTACCCGCAGCGCTTCTCCACCCTGCTGATGACCGATCCCGCCCAAATCGAGGGCTGGAGCCTGCCTTCGCACGTCGAACCGGTGCAGCTGGCGCCGGCCCTGTTCCGCATCCTCGACGCGTCGGGAACCGGCTTCCCGCTGCTGGTCGGCACGGTGCCGGAGATGCCGCTCCTCGACCTCACCCGCCCGCCGGAGGGGCTGGAACTGGTCTGCGCGCTGGGCGACCCGAACAATCTCGGCGCCCTGCTGCGCAGCGCCGCCGCCTTCGGCGCCCGGCGCGTGGTTCTGCTGGAGGGCGCGGCCCACCCCTTCCACCCCAAGTGCCTGCGCGCCGCGTCCAACGCGCAGTTCGAACTGCCCCTGCTGCGCGGCGGCCGGTGGGACGATCTGCGCGGTGCCGCCGGCCCGATGGTCGCGCTGGATGCGGGCGGCGATGACATGGCGGCCTTTCCCTGGCCCCGCGATGTGCGGCTGGTTCTGGGCGAGGAAGGCCAAGGCGTGCCCGACGACCTGCCGGTGCGCCGCCTGTCCATCCCGACCACGGGCGCCGTGGAATCCCTGAACGCCACCGTCGCCGCAAGCGTGGCCCTGTTCAGTCACTTCACCGGTTCAAAATGAAAAGCGCGAGGGGCGGAACCCCTCGCGCTTCCATCGGAACGACGTCCGGCCGTCTGATACCGAAGGCGTTTGATGGCTTCCATCAAAGGCCTTCGGTTCAAACCCGGCAGCACATGGCGCAGCCATGTGCGAAAGGGTCATACGGCCGGCCGATCATGGAAGCGTTCATGCGCCGGCCGTATGAAACGAGAGCGTCAGCCCTGCCGGTAGTTCGGCGACTCGTTGGTGATCGTGATGTCGTGGACGTGGCTTTCGCGCAGGCCCGCGTTGGTGATGCGGACGAACTCGCACTTCGTCTGCATCTCGGCGATGGACTGGCTGCCGGTGTAGCCCATGGCCGCGC
>JAEZPL010000618.1 GCA_023413605.1 Pseudomonadota bacterium | reverse complement strand
GCCCAGGCGACCGCCGCCACCAACGCGGGCACCGCCCAGGCGGCAAGCGCCGGCGCCCAGGACACGCCAAGCGACAGGCCTTCGACGGCGTGCGCCAGCGGCAGGGTAGCCCCGGCTGCGATCGCGGCCCCGGCGCACAGGCCCATGGTGTAGACGCCGGTCATCAGCGCCGGGTTGTTCGGGAAATCGCGTTTCACGATGCCGGGCAGCAGCGCGCCGATCACGCCGATGCCCGCCCCGGCCACAATGGCGGCCAGCACCTGCGCCGGGAAGGCCGGCACGACCCGCAGGGCGATGCCGGCGGCCAGCCCCACCAGGGTCAGCAGGATGACGCGCTCGCTGCCGTGCCGCCGGGCCAGCCCCGGCGCCATCAGCCCGAACACGCCCAGGCACAGGACGGGCAAAGTCGTCAGCACGCTCGCCTGGGTCGCCGAAATGCCGGTGTCGCGCACCAGTTCAGCCAGGACGGGGGCGACGCTCGACAGGGCCGGGCGCAGGTTCAGCGCAACCAGCACCAGCGCCAGCCCGAGCAGGAACGGATGCCGGGCCGGCGGGGCGGGGCCCGGATCGTCCTCGGCGTCGATCAGCAACTCGTCAGCCAGCGTTGGTTTAGGCTGGGTCGGCTCGCGCGGGTTTTCGCCGTGCGAGCCGGTGAGGGTGCCGTGCATCATGCCTCTGCGATGAGGAATGGACCAAAAACATCCAGCCACGCAGGGCGGCTGCCCGGCGTGGCTGGATGGTCCGGACCGTAACAGATCAGGCGTCGAAGAACACGGTCTCTTGATCACCCTGAAGGTGAATGTCGAAGCGGTAAACCGTACCCGCCGGCGTCTGCGCGCGCTCGGCGATCAACGTGCCGCGCCGGTCGGCGGGAACGTTTTGCAGCGCCGCGTCCTCGGCGTTCGCCGCGGTCTCGTCGCTGAAATAAATCCGCGTGAAGGCGTGGGAGAGCATGCCGCGCGCGAAGACGGTGACGTTGACATGCGGGGCCTGCCCGTCGCCCAGCGCCCCCGGCTTGACCGTGTCGAACCCGTAGGCGCCCTGCCCGTCCGTGCCGGTCCGGCCGAAACCGGTGAAATGCGGATCAAGCTCCCGGTCGTTCCGCGTGTCGGCCGGGTGGCGGTAGCGGCCGGCGGCGTTGGCCTGCCACACTTCGATCACCGCGTCGATCACCGGCGCGCCGGGACCGTCGAACACGCGGCCTTCGATGCGGATGCGCTCGCCCAGCGTCGCGCCGTCCACCATCGTGCTGCTGCCCAGACCGGCGCGGCCGTAGGACTGCGGGGTCAGTGCGTAGGCGAAGTACGGGCCGACGGTCTGGCTCGGGGTCTGTTTCAGCATGGCCATGGCTCAGCCCTCCATCGGCGTCTCGATGCGCCCGCGCAGAACAATGTCGAATTCATATCCGAGCGCCCATTCCGGCTCGGTCACGTCGATGGAGAAGCGGGAGATCAGCCGTTCCCGCGCGCCCTCCGGAATGCCGTTGTAAATGGGGTCCAGCGGCAGCAGCGGGTCGCCGGGGAAATACATCTGCGTCACCAGCCGCGTGACGAAGGACGGCCCGAACAGCGAGAAATGGATGTGCGCCGGCCGCCACGCGTTGTGGTGGTTGCGCCACGGATAGGCCCCGGGCTTGATGGAGATGAAGCGGTAGCGCCCCTGATCGTCGGTCACGCAGCGGCCGGCCCCGAAGAAGTTCGGGTCGAGCGGCGCGTCGTGCTGGTCCCACTTGTGAACGTAGCGGCCGACGGAGTTGGCCTGCCAGATCTCCAGCAGCGTGTCGGGCACCGGGCGGCCGTCCTCGTCCAGAACGCGGCCGGTGACGATGATGCGCTCGCCCAGCGGCTCGCCGTTGACGCGGCCGTTGCGGGTCAGGTCGGCGTCGAGCGCGTCCAGATTCTCGTGCCCGAACACCGGGCCGGTCAGCTCCGACAGCGAGCCCTTCAGGGGAATCAGCGGCTTGCGCGGGGAACGCAGGGTGGTGGATTTGTACTCGGGGCTCAGGTACGGCGGGTGCTGGGTCCAGTCGCGCGGCCGGTAGCCCGGTGCTTTCACGTCTGTCATGGGTGTTTCCTCGTCGCTTCTGTTCTTTGGTGTTGTTCTTATTGGGCAGGGGACTGGCCAACAGGGGGGAGGCCACCAGGAGAGAGGCCCTCAGGAGAGAGACCAAGAAGGACGCGCGCCTCCGCCGGGGTGGCCGGACGGGAGCCGTGCCGGGCGCAGGTTTCGGCGGCCTGGACCACCAATTCGGCGTTGCCGGAGGCGAGCCGGTCCGCGGCGATGCGCAGATTGTCCTCCAGCCCCGTCCGGATGTGGCCGCCAAGCTCCAGCGCCCAGTCCTGCACCTCCGCCTGATGCCGGCCCACGCCCGCCACCGTCCAGGTGGAGCCGGGCAGCAGCTCGTGCAGTTCGGACAGCATGAACTCCAGCGCCTTGCGGCGGGCGGGCATGGCGTTGCGCAGGCCCATGACGAACTGGACGTGCATGGGCGTCTTCAGCAGGTCGCGGTCGGCCAGGGCCTTGGCGCTGTAGAGCATGGACAGGTCGAAGACCTCGATCTCCGGCTTGATGCCGTTGTCCAGCATCATGCGGGCGAGCGCCTCGATCAGGTCCGGGTGGTTCTCGTAGATCATGCCGGGGAAGTTGACCGACCCGGTGGACAGCGACGCCATGTCGGGCTTCAGCGACAGCGAACTCCCGCGCTGCTCGTGGCTGCGCCCGCGCCCGCCGGTGGAGAACTGCACGATCATGCCCGGACAGTGCTTGCGCACGCCCTCCTGCACGGCGGCGAAGTAGGCCGGGTCGGAAGAGGAGGACTCGTCCGCGTTGCGGGCGTGGACATGCACCACCGTGGCCCCGGCCTCGAAGGCGGCGTGGGTGGACTCCACCACCTCGGCCGGCGCGATCGGAACGGCCGGGTTGTCCTTCTTGCGCGGCACGGACCCGTTCACCGCGACGGTGATGATGGTGGGCTGCATGCTGTCCTCCCTTACTTATTTACCCCTCTCCCTGCCCCGCTGGGAGAGGGGCTTTATATCCTCTCCGCCAACACCCTCTCGATGAAGGCGTCGGCGGAGCCGACATAGCCCAGCGGGTCGAACAGGCGGTCGAGGGCAGCGCCGTCCAGCGCTTCCGTCACCCGAGTGTCCTCCTCCAACACGGACCGCAGGGACCGCTTTTCGGAGGCCGCCCGGCGGCTCGCGTCGCCGACGAGGCTGTGGGCGGCCATGCGGCCCATCCGGTCGCCGAGCGCCATGGTCACCGCTTCCGCCATGATCAGGCCTTGGGTCAGGTCGATGTTGCGGCCCATGCGCTCCGCGTCGATCTCCAGCCCACCGATGGCGTCGGCCGCGTGGTGAGCGGCCCCCGCAACCAGCCGGCAGAGGTCCGGCAGAGCCTGCCATTCGGCGTGCCAGCCGCCAAGGCCGCGCTCATGCTCCTGCACCATGCCGGCGAGCAGGCCGCCGACCAGGGCCGGGGCACGCACCGCCGCCGACAACAGCACGGCCGACGCCACCGGGTTGCGCTTGTGCGGCATGGTGGAGGAGCCGCCACGGCCGGGAGCCGCCGGTTCGAACGCCTCTCCCACCTCCACCTGCATCATCAGCGACAGGTCGCGGCCGATGGTGCCCAGCGTGCCGGCCAGGATGCCGAGCGCAGTCGCCAGTTCCACCACCCGGTCGCGCGTCGCGTGCCAGGGCACCGCCGGCAGGGGCAGGCCCAACTCTTTCGCCAGGGCCTCGGCCACTGGCATGCCCTGGTCGCCGAGCGCCGCGAGCGTTCCCGCCGCCCCGCCGAACTGCAAAGCCAGCCGGCCTTTCGCCGCCATCAGCCGTTCCCGGTCGCGGGTCAGCGCGTCGAGCCAGATGGCCGCCTTCAGACCGAAGGTGGTCGGCAGCGCGTGCTGCAACCACGTGCGGGCGATCATCGGCGTGGCGCGGTGCCGGTCCGCCATCGCGGCTAGGCTGTCGCACAGCCGCGCCAGATCGCCGTCGAGCGCCGCCACAAAGCCCCGAAGCTGAAGCACCAGCCCGGTGTCCATGGCGTCCTGGCTGGTCGCTCCCCAGTGGACGTAGCGCGAGGCCTCCTCGTCCGCCTCCTTCACCTTGCGGGTCAGGTGCTTGACCATCGGGATCGCCGTGTTGCCGGCGAGCGCCGCCTCCGCCCCGAGCGCGTTGAGGTCGTAGAGCGATGCGTCGCAGGCCTTCGCGATGGCCGCCACGGCGGTCTGCGGGATGACGCCGACGGCGGCTTCGGCCCAGGCGAGCGCCGCCTCGAAATCGAGCATCCCCTGCAAGCGGGCGCGCGGCGCGAAGATGCGGGCGGCCTCTGCCGTGGTGAACAGCGGGTCGAGCAGCGGATCGCCCCAGGCGACGTCATCCACCATGGCCGTCAGGCTCCCTTCTGATCTGGCCGGAAAATGATCATTTCCATCATTTTCCGGCCGTAAAACCCGGCAGATCAATGCTTTCGCATTGATCGAGACGAGCATACCAACGGCACCTTCAGGTGCCGTTGGTATGCTCGTCCTCGCCGTCCATCTCCGCATAGATCTGCTTGGCGAGCGCGATGGCCGAGTTCGCCGCCGGCACGCCGGCATAGACGGCGGCCTGGAGGAGGATTTCCTTCACCTCCTCGCGGCTGACGCCGGTGTTGCGCGTGGCGCGGATGTGCAGGGCCAGTTCATGCTCCTGCCCCAGCGCCGCCAACATGGCGATGGTCAGCATGCTGCGCGTCTTCCGGTCCAGCCCCGGACGGGTCCAGACGGAGCCCCAGGCCGTGCGGGTGATGAATTCCTGGAAGTCGCGGTCGAACTCCGTCGCCCGCTGGGTGGAGCGTTCGACATGCGCCGCGCCCAGCACGGAGCGGCGGACCTCCATCCCCTTCTCGTACAGATCATCGGCCATGGCTGGTCGCTCCCAGAAAGTCCAGGATCAGGGCGTTCATCGCCGCGGGCTGCTCCACGCACGGAATGTGGGCGGCATCCGGCACGACCGCAAAGCGGGCGCCGCGGATCGCCCCGGCCAGCTGCTCGGCCTGGGCGGGCGGGGTCGCCACGTCCTGGTCGCCGACCAGCACCAGCGTCGGGCAGGAGATGCGGGCGTCGTCCTCCGCCAGATCGGCATCGCGGATCGCCTTGGAGCAGCCGACGTAGCCCTCCACCGTGGTGCGGGCCACCATGTTGACATAGCCGCGCACGCGGTCGGCCTGCTCGGTGCGGAAGCGCTCGGTGAACCAGCGGGCCATCACGCCGGAGGCGATGGCCCCCATGCCGCGCTCCTCGATCGCCTTGATGCGGTCGTCCCACACCGAGGGCGGGCCGATCAGGCTGGCCGTGTCGCAGAGGATGAGCGAGTGGACGCGCTGCGGCGCCTTGGCCGCCAGCTTCTGGGCCATCATGCCGCCGATGCTGAGGCCGCAGACGTGCGCCCGCTCGATGCCCAGCGCGTCCAGCAGCGCCGCGGCGTCATCGGCCAACATGTCCATGCTGTAGGCGCCCGGCGTGGCGTCGGTCAGGCCATGGCCGCGCATGTCGTAGCGCAGCACGCGGAACGTCTTCGACAGTTCCGGCACCTGTTCGTCCCAGATGTGGAACCCGGTGCCGATGGAATTGGCGAAAAGAATGACCGGAGCGCCCTGCGGCCCGACGAGGTCGTAATGAACCGTGATGCCGCCGGCAGCGATGAAGGCCATGCTGTTCCTCCCATTTCTTCTTAATCCCCCTCTCCCACCATTTGTTCGTAGGGCGGGGAGAGGGGGATTTGGTCAGACCCGCTCGATCAGCAGGGCGATGCCCTGGCCGACGCCGATGCACATGGTGCACAGCGCGTAACGGCCGCCGGTGCGCTGCAACTGGTACAGCGCCGTGGTGGCCAGACGCGCGCCGCTCATGCCCAGCGGGTGGCCCAGCGCGATGGCGCCGCCGTTGGGGTTCACGTGCTCGGCGTCGTCCGGCAGGCCCAGTTCGCGCATGACCGCAAGGCCCTGGGAGGCGAAGGCCTCGTTCAGCTCGATCACGTCCACCTTGCCGATGGGCAGGCCGACCCGCTCCAGCAGCTTCTTGGAGGCCGGGGCCGGGCCGATGCCCATGATGCGCGGCGGAACGCCGGCCGTCGCGGCCGCGACGATGCGGGCGCGCGGGGTCAGGCCGTGGCGCTTGGCGGCGGCCTCCGACGCGATCAGCACGGCGCAGGCGCCGTCGTTGACGCCGGACGCGTTGCCGGCGGTCACCGTGCCGTCCGGGCGGACGATGGGCTTCAGCTTGGCGAGCGCCTCCAGCGAGGTCTCGCGCGGGTGCTCGTCGGTCTCGACGACCGTATCACCCTTGCGGCCCTTGATGGTGACCGGCACGATCTCCTGCGCCAGCGTGCCGTCCTTGATGGCGCGGGCGGCGCGCTGCTGGCTGCGGAGCGCGAAGGCGTCCTGGTCGGCGCGGGACACGCCGAAGTCCTGGGCGACGTTCTCCGCCGTTTCCGGCATGGAATCCACGCCGTACTGCGCCTTCATCTTCGGATTGATGAAGCGCCAGCCGATTGTCGTGTCGTAAATCTCGGCTGAGCGGGAGAAGGCGGTGTCCGCCTTGCCCATGACGAAGGGCGCGCGGCTCATGCTCTCCACGCCGCCGGCGATCATCAGCTCCGTTTCGCCGGCCTTGATGGCGCGGGCGGCGGTGGCGACAGCGTCGAGGCCGGAGCCGCACAGGCGGTTGATCGTGCTGCCCGGCACCACGTCCGGCAGGCCGGCCAACAGCGACGCCATGCGGGCAACGTTGCGGTTGTCCTCGCCGGCCTGGTTGGCGCAGCCGAAGATCACGTCGTCCACGGCGGCCCAGTCCACGCCCGCGTTGCGGGCCATCAGCGCGGCCAGGGGCACCGCCCCCAGATCGTCGGCGCGGACCGGCGACAGGGCGCCGGCATAACGGCCGATGGGGGTGCGGATCGCGTCACAGATGAATGCGTCGGTCATGGTCATCCCTCCCCGCCGCCGGACTGGCCGTGGGCCTTCGCGGTGCGGGCCAGGAGGTCGCGCAGCGCTTCAAGCTCGTGCGGCTGCGGGGCCTCGGTGGTCTTCAGGTCCGGGCTGATCTTCAGGTCCCAGCCGGTGGCGGCCTTCACCTGCTCCACCGT
>JAEZPL010000586.1 GCA_023413605.1 Pseudomonadota bacterium | reverse complement strand
GTGCCGGCGAGCGCGATGGCCCGGTTGAAGGCCTCCCGCGCTTCCTCCGTCCGGCCAAGCTGCTGGAGGAAGGCCCCCCGCGCGCCGAAGAAGTAGAAATAGCCGGACAGCCGTGGGGCCAGCGGGTCGATCAGCGCCAGCGCCACCTCCGGCCCCCGCACCTTGGACACGGCGACGGCCCGGTTGAGCGTGACGACCGGCGAGGGCTGCAACCGCTCCAACGTCGCGTAGAGCCGGTCGATCTGCGCCCAATCCGTGTCCGCCGCCCGCTCCGCCCGCGCGTGCAGCGCGGCGATGGCCGCCTGCACCTGATACGGTCCGGGCCGGCGGTGGCGCATAGCCTTGTCGATCAGCGCCAGTCCCTCCGCGATCATCCTGCGGTTCCACAGGGACCGGTCCTGGTCCTCCAGCAGCACGGCGTTGCCGTCCGCGTCGGCCCTGGCCGGCGTGCGGGCATGCTGAAGCAGCATCAGGGCGGCCAGCCCCATGATCTCCGGTTCCGCCGGGAACAGGCGCAGCAGCAGCCGGGCCAACCGGATCGCCTCGTCGCACAGCGGCGCCCGCCCCCGGTCGGTGACGGCGTTCGCCGAATAGCCTTCATTGAAGACCAGATAGATCATCGCCGCAACGGCGGCGAGCCGCTCCGCCCGCTCCACCGCGCCCGGCGCCTCGAACGGCACGTCGGCGGTGGCGATGCGCGCCTTGGCGCGGGTGATACGCTGCTCCATCGCGCTCTCGCCGACCAGGAAGGCCCGCGCGATCCGCTTCACGGACAGGCCGGAAACGATGCGCAGGGCCAGCGCGATCTGCTGCGTCGCCGGCAGGTCCGGGTGGCAGCAGATGAAGAGAAGGCGAAGGATGTCGTCGCGATAATGGGACCCGTCCAGCCGGTCGGCCATCGCCGCCTCGGCGTCTCCCAGGTCCGACAGGGCTTCCTCGTCGGGCAAGCCGTCCTGCCGGCTTTGCCGCCGCACGCCGTCCAGCGCGGCGTTCCGCCCGACGAAGATCAGCCACGCGACGGGATCGCGCGGAGGGCCGTTCTGCGGCCAGCTTTTCAGCGCCCGCAGGCAGGCGTCCTGAAACGCCTCCTCTGCCGCGTCGAGGTCCCGGAAATAGCGCAGAAGCGCGCCGAGCGCCTGGGGACGCGCGGAGGTCAACGCCGCATCGATCCAGGCGATGTCGGTCATCCCACAGCACTCGCCGGTTTGAACACGGCAAGCGGACGAACCTCGAAGGCGCCTGCCGAACTGCTGGCACGGGCCAGTTCCTTCGCCGTCTCGATGGCCTCATCCAGGTCGGCGCAATCGACGATGAAGAAGCCCAGAAGCTGCTCCTTCGTCTCGGCAAAGGGGCCGTCGAGCACCAGCGGCTCCTTCCCCTTGCGGACGGTGGTCGCGGCGGTGGTCGGCACCAGACGCGCGACCGGCCCCAGCCGGCCCTGCTTGGCAAGCTTCTCCTCGACCACCACCAGCTTGGCGATGACGGCCTCGTCCTCCTCCTTCGTCCAGGAGCTGACGACGTCTTCGGAATCGTAGCAAAGAATGGCGTAGAGCATGCGGTTTGTCCCCTTGTCCTCCCCAGGACGAACGAGTATGCCCGCGCCCGACATTCCCCAGACAAATTTTTTGTTGTTCGACCGCGGACGGCGCCAGACGGCATCCGCCCCCGTCATGCTCGACCTGGATGGTTGCGTGGCCGATGCCGAACCGCTCCTTACCCTGCGAAACGGCCATCAGGAGATCATCGTCCGTTCCGGCGCCGGGACGCTGGGCAAGGCGACCGGCACGAGGGTTGAAACCATCCGATTCTACGAACGGATCGTCATGCTGCCGAAGCCGCCGCGCACGAACGGCAACCGCCGCACCCATGGTGAGGAACACGTATGTCGGCTCGGCTTCGTGCGCCGCTTGGGAAGCCGGATAGGTGATTGCCGGATCATCGACGCGCCATTGTCCTGATGCACAACCCAGGCGGTGTTGCCGGCAAAAGGAACGACACAAGCCATTGCCCAAAACGACGACGGCCCGCACGAGGCGGGCCGTAATTCGTTGGCCCAAGTGGCGTCCCCAAGGGGATTCGAACCCCTGTCGCCGCCGTGAAAGGGCGGTGTCCTAGGCCTCTAGACGATGGGGACGTCGTTGGCGTGGCCGGATTACTAAAGGCCAAGCGGCGGGAGTGCAAGCACTTTTTCCGACCTTCTTTCACATTCGTAGCGAATGCCCCGTATGCATGGATTTCGTTTGCATTTACATGGACTGTGAGGGTGCGGCATCGTCGATCAAAAGCTGCACACCCTCCGCTCCGTTCCAACGGTCGATGCGCAGGACGCCCGCGATGTGGAAGGGCGATCCGCGGCCCATCAGCAGGGCTTTTCCCATCTCGCTATCCAGCGCACGGAACGCAATCGCCTTCAGCCGGGCACCGTCGTTGCCCTGCAAGATGCAGCGGACGTGATTCGCACCAACCACGTCGGCGCGCACCACGCGGGCATCGGTGACGGCGAAGCGCGGCTCCGCGTTGCCGGTCCCGAAGGGGCCGAGCTTGTCCAGCATGGTGACGAGGGTGGAGTTCGCCGCCCCCACCGCCAGCGCGCCGTCCAATTCCAGCGTCGGCACCAGCGGAGCGGCGGCGACTTCCGCCGCGATGCGGCTGGTCAGGAACTCCTGCAAGGCGGCCATCTTGTCGCCGGCCACGGTGAAGCCCGCCGCCATGCGGTGTCCGCCGCCGGCCAGCAGCAATCCCTCCTGCCGGGCCGCGATGACCGCCGCCCCCAGGTCCACCCCGCGCACGGATCGGCCGGATGCCTTTCCGATGACCGAGCCGTCAGGCCCCTGCTCCAACGCGACCACGCAGGCCGGGCGGCTGTAGCGCTCCTTCAGACGGCTTGCCACGATGCCGATCACGCCCGGGTGCCAGCCCTCCCCCGCCACGAAGACCAGTTCGGCCGGTTCCTCAGCATGCTCCTCCAGCCGGGCGATGGCGTCTTCCAGGACGCCCTGCTCCACCGTGCGGCGCTCGGCGTTGTGGGCCTCCAGCCTTTGGGCGAGTTCCATCGCCTCCATGGGGTCGTCGGTCGACAGCAGCCGCGCGCCGAGGTCCGAGGCGCCGACCCGACCGCCCGCGTTCACGCGGGGGCCGAGCACATAGCCAGCGTGGTAGGCGTCCGGCTTCTCCTTCACACCGGCGATGTCGGCCAACGCCGACAGGCCGGGGTTGGCGCGGCGCGCCATCACCTTCAGCCCCTGCGCCACCAGCGCCCGGTTCAGCCCGGTGAGCGGCACCACGTCGCAGACCGTGCCGAGCGCCACGAGGTCCAGCCATTCCATCAGGTTCGGCTCGGCCCGGCCGGCGTAAAAGCCGGCGTTGCGGAGCGCACGGTTGATCGCCACCACCGCCAGGAACGTCACCCCTGCCGCGCAGAGCGTGCGGTAGGCGCCGTCCTCGTCCAGCCGGTTCGGGTTGACCAGTGCCAGGGCGGGCGGCAGCCGCGGTTCCGCCGCGTGGTGGTCCAGCACCACCACGTCCAACCCGACCTCCGCCGCAGCCTGCAGCGCCGCGAAGGCGGAGATGCCGCAGTCCACGGTGACCACCAGCCGGATGCCCTCCGCCTTCAGGCGCAGCAGGGCCGGGGCGTTGGGGCCGTAGCCCTCCTTCATGCGGTCGGGGACGTAGATTCGGATGTCGGCCCCCACCGCGCGGAAGAACCGCCGCAGCACGGCCGCGGAGGTCGCGCCATCCACGTCATAGTCACCGAACACGGCCACGGGCTCGCCATCCGTGATGGCGCGGGCGATGCGCGCCGCGGCGGCGTCCATGTCCTTGAAACGGGATGGGTCGGGCAGCAGCGCCTTCAAAGTGGGATTCAGGAAGCCCTCGCAGGCCTCCTCCGTCACCCCGCGGGCCGCCAGCACCCGCCCCACGATTTCCGGCAGCCCCCGCCCCTGCGCCAGCCCCCAGGCCAGCCGCTCGTCATAGGGCCGCGC
>JAEZPL010000572.1 GCA_023413605.1 Pseudomonadota bacterium | reverse complement strand
GCGCGGCCCTGGCCCCCGGCATCGGGCAGATCGACCTTGCCAAGCGCCACACCCGAACGTCCGTTCTGGCGCTGGCGCGCATCCTGGCGGAGCGGCGGCCGGTGGGCCTGCTTAGCCCCGGGGGCGACGCCGGGCTGGTCGCCCTTGGCGCCGCGATTCTGGCCCGCCGTGGGACGCCTGTGGCCGTGGTGGGCGATGTCGATGAAGGAAAGGATGGTTGGGGCCGCCGCGCGCTGTCCCGTCTTCTCCGGCCCCGCGCGGCGGTCATGATCGATGGCCGCGATGGTGCCGAGTCCGCCTCCGTCCAATGCCTTGCCGCCTTCGGGCTGGGGCGTGGTGACGGAGCTTAGGCCCCTTTACTTGGCGTTGCCAAAAATCGGGTGCAGCACGCGGTCGCCGGCGCGGATGCCCAGGCGGGCGCTCATGCCGCCATTGACCTCCAGGATCGCCTTCACCGGCCCGGCGGAGTTCACGGAGTCCAGCGACTGCGGAACGGCGTTCTGATGGATGTTCACGATCCGCCCGTCGGTGCCGATGAAGATCATGTCCAACGGGATCAGCGTGTTCTTCATCCAGAAGCTGGCCGGCTGCGGCCGGTCATAGATGAACAGCATCCCGGCGTCGGGAGCCATCTTCTCGCGGAACATCAGCCCTTGCGCCTGCTGCGCCGGCGTTTCGGCCAGTTCGACGTCGAATCGGTAACGCCCGCCCGCCGAGGTCTCGACCGTCAGGGACGATCGCGCGAACGTCTCCAGCGCGGCCGCCGGTAATGCCGTCAGGAGAATCGCCACGCAGAAGAGAAGGCCACGCAGAGTCCGTCCGATCATCGCACCCGACCTGAGTTGAAGTTTGTGCCGGGCCGGACGATGCCCACAGGATGACCGTCTGTCCAGAGTGTTGCACGGTGGCTCCGCTCTCACCGCCGATGGGCGCCTTCGGTATCATACGGCGGGCACTGGACGTGTTCATCCGCCGACCGTATCAAGCCGCGGATTTGGCCGATGCCGAGGCGTAAAGGTCGTCCTTCGCCGCAGCGACCGATTTGACCTGATAGCCGGGCCGTGATGCGAAGCGGCGGGCGGCGCGTTCGGACGCTTCACGCTCCGTCTCGGCCCAGACCAGATAATCCCGCCCGCGCGTCCATTCGAGCGCCAGCGGGTGCATCGCGTCGATTTCCCCGATCTGGCTGTTCGTGACGGTGACGATCCATTCCTTGTCGTTGGGGTTGCGCCGGTCGGAAAGGATGAGCAACTGCGGCCGGCGCTTCGACTGGGCTTCGACCAGCCGGTTCTGGATCTCCGTCTGCTTCCGGCGCGCCTCGACGATCTCGGCGAGCGTGGTCTCGATTTCCTTGGTCAGGGCTTCCTCCTCGCGCTGGAGGCGCCGCAGGGCCGATTCCAGCTTGCCGACCGAATCCTTGACGGAGCGGACGCGGCTGCGGGATTGCGCCATCTGGTTTTGCATCACCATCAGCACGTTGCCGAGCCACGCGCCGATCGCGATGATCCCAAGGAAGATCACGAAATTGATCATCATGACGCGGCCATCACGATGCTGCGACCTTGGCCTTGGCGCTCTTGCGAGAGGGCATTGTGCGCTGGAAGGTCGTGGTGTAGCCCAGCTTGAAGGGGAAGGCGACCTCGACGAGTTGCTTGGCCTCCTCCATCCCGGAAGCCCAGACCTCCGCCACGTTGGTGCAGCGCCAGATCGGGTTGATCTGCGCACGCTCCCCGCCCGCCCGCGGGGTGGAAGACGCTTTCTCCAGCACGACGTTGACCAGGAACTTGGTGGAACCCGGCTGCGGGTCGCCCAACTCGTGCACGAACAGGGGGGGCTGGCTGGCGATCTCCGCGATGGCGCGTTCCATCTTGCGGTTGTCGGTGTCGACCCGATGCTTGTCGGACGAAACCTGATTGCGGCGCTGCACCAGGGTGTTCACGCGATCCTGCACGTCCTGGGCTTCGGAATGCAGGACGTAGATGCGGTTCTCCAGCCGCTCCACTCCCGACGAGCGCTGAACGAAGCCGGGAAGGAAGTCCTTCAGCATGATCGCCACGGGGACGGCGACCAACATCATCGCGGCGATGGCAAGCAGGGCCAAGGTGGTGTTCGACATCGGCCGCCCCTCCCCCATGCGCCGTCGTTCATTCCGGCTGAGCGCAGGCCGGGGCTGGTGCTGGAACAGGGCACGGGCTACGCAAACCGGACGACAGGATTTCCGATTCGCAAGAAAAGGTCAACGCGCCTCCAACGAAATCAACCGGAACGATTCAGAAATAATCAAAACGCGCCATAATCTTCCATGGTCACAGCGACAACGCGCCGCACGGCATCGCGCACCGGTCCCGGCCTGGGAAGGTCGGCGATGGTGGTGAACCAGTGCTCCGGCGGATTGCGACCGGCCGCGCGATTCCAGGTGAGCGCCCGCAGGACACGCTCCGCCTCCGCTGTCGGCGGCACGTCCGGGTCGATGCCGTTCAGCGTCGCCCACACGCCCGCCCAGCAGCGCCCGACCGACCACGGATTGTACCCGCCGCCCCCGACCACGAGCATCCGGGGGGCGAGATCCATCAGCGCACGCACGGCGCCCCACAAGGCGTGGTTGGACAGTTCCAGCCGGCTCAGCGGATCCTCGGCCAGGGCGTCGGATCCGGTCTGGACCACCACCACCTGCGGGCGGAAGGCCCGGCCGAGCGGCAGGATGGCGTTCGCCATCAGGAAGGCCATTTCCGTGTCGTTGAAGCCTGGCGGCACCGGAAGGTTGCGGGCCATGACGCCCGTCCGATCCTCCGCCTTGCCGGTGAAGGGCCAGCGTCCGTCCTCGTGCACCGACAGGGTCAGCACGCGGTGGTCGTCGGCGAAGGCCTCCTCCACCCCATCGCCATGGTGGGCGTCCAGGTCCACATAATAAACGCGCTCGATCCCGCCATCGAGCAACTCCAGGATGCCCAGCACCGGCGCGTTGAAATAGCAGAAGCCGCTGGCCCGGCCGGGACGGGCGTGGTGCGTGCCGCTGGCCGGGCTGTAGACGATGCCGGCCTCCCGCTCCAGCAGCAGGCGGGCGCCAAGGATTGCGGCCCCCGTACTGATTGCCGGGCGCCGGTACATCTCCGGAAAAATCGGATTCTCAAGCCGGCCGAGGTTGTAGCGCTCCCCCGTTTCCGGATCAACGCGCTGGGCGGACTCCGCCCGGTGCAGCGCGGCGATGTAGTCGGGCGTGTGGAAACGCTCCAGCTGTTGAAGCGTGGCCTGCGGGCTGTCCCGATAGACCGAATCCGGCAGCCAGCCCATGGCGCGGCAGAGATCCATGGCGGTGGAGACACGGGGTATGGCGAGCGGATGCTTCGGGCCGTAGCTGGACCCGCGGTAGATCTCGCTGCCGATGAACAGGGGGCGTTCAATGGAGGGTGTGAGCATGCGCTGGAGAGGTGGCGTGGCCGGCGCATTTCGTCAACGCCCCCTTGCCGTGGCCCTCATCCGCTCTCTTTTCATGACGGGGCGCAGCGGCAGCCATCGGTGGCGGAGCGCCGAAGGGGGACGGGATGATCGGAGACCGGCGTTTCGCAGGCCTGTTCGTGCTGTTGCTGGCCATGGCGGTCCTGGTCATGGCAAGGGGCGCCCGTGCCGAAACACCGGTCGATCTGGAACTGGTTCTGGCCATCGACGTGTCCGGCAGCGTCGATCCGGAGGAAGCCCAGCTGCAACGCAGCGGCTATGTTGCCGCGCTGACCAACCCGAAGGTCAAGGCGGCGATCCACGGCGGTCCGCTGGGCCGAATCGCGGTGACCTACGTGGAATGGGCCGGCGACAGCTTCCAGCGGATCGTCGTGCCCTGGACGCCGCTGAGCGACCCGGCCAGCGTCGACGCCTTCGCCTCGTCCGTCGCCGAATCGCCCATCGCGTCGGCGCAATGGACCTCCATCAGCGGGGCCATCGACTTTGCCGCCCGCCTGTTCAACGACAACGGGTACGAAGGCGTTCGGCGGGTCATCGACGTGTCCGGCGACGGGATCAACAATCGCGGCCGGCCGGTGGAATGGGCGCGGGATCAGGCGGTGGCCGCGGGAATCACCATCAACGGCCTGCCGATCCTGAACGACCGCCCGAATCCCTGGGGCGGAGCGGCCCGGTGGACCTCGACCGCTATTACCGCGATCATGTCATCGGCGGACCGGGCGCCTTCCTGGTGCCGGCGCTGAACTTCGAGTCCTTCGCCGACGCCATCCTGAGCAAGCTGCTGCTGGAGGTTTCCGGCCGGCAGCAGGATGTGGACGTTGCGGGCCGCTGAGGCTTGCCCGCCGTCCGCCGACTTGTCATAGTCGCGACACATCACTGGGGGGAGCCGGCGGTCGGCTGAGAGGTCCCGATTCGGGACGACCCCTGGAACCTGATCCGGGTCATGCCGGCGAAGGGATCAGTGAGCCCATGAACGCGCCCGTCCGCCCCGAATCCCTTCACACGCCCGTTTCGGTGACCGTCACCGGCGCGCGCCTGACCTATGGCGGAACGGAACTCTTCTCCGGCCTCACCCTGCGGATCGAGCCGGGCGTCACGACCTGCCTCCTGGGGCCGAGCGGAGTGGGCAAGACCACGCTGCTGCGCATGGTCGCGGGGCTCGCCGAACCGGAACCGCCGACCGTCATCGCCACCGACGACGGCGCCCCCTTGCAAGGGCGCATCGCCTACATGGCGCAGCAGGATTTGCTGCTGCCCTGGCTGTCGGTTCTCGACAACGTGCTGCTGGGTGCCCGCCTGCGCCACGAACGGCGCTCTCCGGGTCTCGTGGCGCGCGCCTGCGCGCTGCTGGAGCAGGTCGGGCTCGGCGGGCGGGAGAAGGACCGACCGGCCACCCTGTCCGGCGGGCAGCGGCAGCGGGTCGCCATCGCCCGCACGCTGATGGAGGACAAACCGCTGGTCCTGATGGATGAGCCCTTCCCGGCGCTCGACGCGCTGACGCGGCTGCGGCTTCAGGAACTGGCGGCCACGGCCCTGGCCGGGCGCACCGTGCTGATGGTGACCCACGATCCGCTGGAGGCGCTGCGCTTGGGACACCGCATCCACGTCATGACCGGGCGTCCGGCAACCATAGGCCCGGCCCTGGAGCCGTCCGCCCTGCCGCCCCGCCCTGTCGACGACCCGGCGCTGCTGGCGCTGCAAGCCGAACTGCTGCGGAGGCTGGCGGGATGAGGTTCCTCCGTGCCCTGGTCACCATCGCCATGCTGCTGGCGGTCTGGCAGGTCGTGGTGTCGCTCACCGGCGTGCCGCGCTACATCCTGCCGGGGCCGATGGCGGTGGCGAATGCGCTGCATCGGCAGGCGCCGCTGCTGCTCCAGCACGGCACCACCACGATAATCGAAATTCTGCTGGGGCTCGCTCTCGGCGTGACGCTGGGCGGGATCAGCGCGCTGACGCTGGCGAGCTTCCGCACGGCGCGGCGCTGGCTGATGCCGCTGCTGGTGGTCAGCCAGGCGATTCCGGTCTTCGCGCTGGCTCCGCTGCTGGTGCTGTGGCTCGGCTACGGCATGGCGTCGAAGGTCGCCATGGCGACGCTGGTCATCTTCTTCCCCGTCACCACCGCCCTGTTCGACGGGCTGCGCCGGACGGAGCCGGGCTGGCTGGATCTGGCGCGCACCATGGGCGCCTCGCGCCGGTCGGTGCTGTGGCACATCCGCCTGCCGGCCGCCCTGCCCGCTTTCGGCTCCGGCCTGCGCGTGGCCGCGGCCGTGGCGCCCATCGGCGCGGTGATCGGGGAATGGGTCGGCTCATCCTCCGGCCTCGGCTACCTGATGCTGCACGCCAACGCGCGCATGCAGACCGACCTGATGTTCGCGGCGCTGGCGGTGCTGGGCGTCTTCGCGGTGGCTCTCTACGCCGCCGTGGATGCGCTGAGTCGCCGGACGCTGCCCTGGCAACCCGACACGCACCCCGCTGACGAAAAAGGACTGAGGGCATGAAACGCACATTCGCGGCGGCGGCGCTCGCCGCCGGACTTCTGACGGCGCTGCCGGCCGCGGCGCAGGACAAGCTGACCGTCCTGCTGGACTGGTTCGTGAACCCCGACCACGCTCCCCTGGTCGTCGCGCAGGAGAAGGGCTTCTTCAAGGACGCCGGGCTGGACGTGACGCTGACGGCGCCGGCCGACCCGAACGATCCGCCGAAGCTGGTCGCCGCCGATCAGGCCGACCTCGCCATCTCCTACCAGCCGCAGCTTCAGATCCAGGTCGGCGAGGGTCTGCCGCTGGTGCGCGTCGGCACGCTGGTCTCCACCCCGCTGAACTCCCTCGTGGTGCTGAAGGATGGCCCCGTGAAGGAGGTGAAGGACCTGAAGGGCCGCAAGATCGGCTTCTCGGTCGGCGGGTTCGAGGACGCGCTGCTGGGCGCCATGCTGGAGAAGCACGGTCTGACGACCAAGGACGTGGAGTTGGTGAACGTCAACTTCACCCTGTCGCCGGCGCTGCTGGCCGGGCAGGTGGACGCGGTGATCGGCGCCTTCCGGAACTTCGAACTCAACCAACTGGCCATCGAGAAGCATCCCGGCCGCGCCTTCTATCCGGAAGAAGAGGGCGTGCCCGCCTATGACGAACTGATCATCGTGGCCCACAAGGACAAGGTGGCCGGCGACGGACGGATCAAGCGTTTCCTCGACGCGGTGGAACGCGCGACCTTCTACATCCTGAACCACCCGGAGGATGCGCAGGCCGCCTTCGTCAAGGGCAGGCCGGAACTGAACGACGAACTGAACCGCCGCGCCTGGGCGGACACTCTGCCGCGCTTCTCGCACAGCCCGGCGGCGCTGGACGTCACGCGCTACATCCGTTTCGCCGAGTTCCTGAAGGCCCGCGGCCTGATCAAGACGGTCGAACCGGTGGAGCGTTACGCGGTCGTCGTGAAGTAACGCCTTCCCGTTGCCATTCTGCCTCGCGGGGCGTTACCTAGAGGCAATCGCCGCCAAGGCCGGACATTGTGGGTGGAAACATGCCGATCAAGACCATACTACTTCACATGGCCAACGACGACCGGCACGCGGCACGGCTTGAGGTCGCCGTCGGGCTCGCGCGCCGTTTCTCCGCTTTTGTCGAGGTTCTTTACGTCGCGACGCCGGTGTCCATGCCGGCCGCGGTGACCGGACGCGCCGCCTCCTACGGCTACATCGCCGAGGCGACGGCCATCGCCCATGAAAGGGCCGAGCAGATCGAACAGGAAGTGCGGCAGGGACTGAAGGACTGCTCCTACTCCTGGTCGGTGGTCGAAGGCGATCATGTGGAGTTGCTGGCCCGGCGCGCGGCTTACGCCGACCTCGCCATCGTCACGCAGAGCCACGGCGACAGTCTGGACGACCGCGTGATGCTGCATGTTCCCGACCGGCTGCCGCTGGAAACCCCCTGCCCCACGCTGGTGGTGCCCCACGACTTCGCGCCGCAGACCGTCATCGGCCGGCATGTGGTGATCGCCTGGAAGAACACGCGGGAATCCGGGCGCGCCGTGCGCAACGCCATGCCCTTCCTCCAGGCCGCGGAGAAGGTCACGATCCTGACCATCGACCCGCCGGGCCATCGGCTCGACAGCGGGCACGACCTGATGGTCTGGCTGGAGCGTCACGGCGTCAGCAGCCACCACGAGGCCAACATCCACCAGGGCGGCGACGTCGGCGAGGTCATCCTGACGTCCGCCCGCGACATGGGCGCCGACCTTCTAGTGATGGGCGCCTACGGCCATTCCCGGCTGCGGGAAATGGTGCTGGGTGGCGCCACGCGCACGGTGCTGAGCGAACTCGTCATGCCGGCGCTGATGTCTCACTGAACGACACCGGCTTGAAAGGAAAAGGGCCGCTCCTTGGAGCGGCCCTTTTCGTGTGCGTTACAGGAAGAACACCCAGGTCGTCAGGACGAACAGCGGCACCAGGAAGCCGCAGGACCAGAGCATGTAGCCGAAGAAGCTGGGCATCTTCACGCCGCGCTCCTCCGCGATGGCCTTGACCATGAAGTTGGGCGCGTTGCCGATGTAGCTGTTGGCGCCCATGAACACCGCACCGGCGGAGATGGCCGTCAGCGTCACGGCAAGATCGCCCATCAGCACATGCGGATCGCCGCCCGCCGTGTTGAAGAAGATCAGGTAGGTCGGCGCGTTGTCGAGGAAGCTCGACAGGATGCCGGTGGCCCAGAAATAGGCGGCCGGAACGGGCTGGCCGTTGTCGTTCACCGCCGCGATGATCGCGCCGAGCGCGCCGTCGGTGCCCGCCCGCAGGATGGCGATGGCCGGGATGATGGTCAGGAAGATGGCGGCGAACAGCTTGGCCACCTCCAGGATCGGACCCCAGGTGAAGGCGTTCAGACGGCGGCTCTGCGCGCTGGTCAGCTTCAGCGACAGGACGGTGATCAGGATCAGCAGAGCCTGGCTTACGATGGTTTCCAGCGCCACATGGACGTGGAAGATCGTCACGCCCACGCCGGGGTGCCACACGCCGCTCAGCAGCACGGCGCCGACGATGGCGACCAGCAGCAGCAGGTTCACGGAGCCCTCGATCCGCACCGGCTCGCGCTCGTGCACGCCCTCGATCAGCGGGTGCTTCCCCGGATCCTTGGTGTGCAGATAGAGGTCGAGCAGGAAATAGATCGCCAGCAGGCAGGCGGACACCAGCATCATCGGCGCGAACAGGTGCGTCGTCGGCCAGAAGAAGTCCACGCCCTTCAGGAAGCCCAGGAACAGCGGCGGATCGCCCAGCGGCGTCAGGGAGCCGCCGACGTTCGACACCAGGAAGATGAAGAAGACGACGGTGTGGACCTTGTGCTTGCGGTGCTCGTTGGCGCGCAGCAGCGGGCGGATCAGAAGCATGGACGCGCCGGTCGTGCCCATCAGGCTCGCCAGCGCCGTGCCCAGCGCCAGCCCGACCGTGTTCGCCAGCGACGTCCCGACCAGCGATCCCGCCAGCCGCACCCCGCCGGCCACGGTGAACAGCGCGGTCAGCAGGACGATGAAAGGGATGTATTCCAGCAGGGTCGTGTGCAGCAGTTCGTACGCCGCGAGGTCCACGCCGAACTGCATGGCGAAGGGCACCATGAAGGCCAACGCCCAACCGGCGGCGATCTTGCCGAAGTGATGATGCCAGAGCGACGGGGTCAGCAGCGGCAGCAGCGCGATCGACAGCAGGACTCCGGCGAAGGGAATCACCCAGACGGCGCTCAGCTCACGGCCGTCGAGGTGCGGCGCCCCGGCAGCCTCGGCCGCCAGCGCAAGCCCTGGCAATCCGGCTGTCGCGACGGCCGCAAGGGCGGCCAACGGACGGGAAAATCGGGCTCTCGGCAGGCAGACTTTGGTCATCACGAACAATTCGTCAGTCTTCGAAGGGGTTAAGTATGCGTCGCGAAAAAGCTGAAGCCAAGCCGGAAGGCCTATGGACATACCTGTAATTCCAGGGGACTCGGCACCGCACCACCGATCCAGCCGCCCAGCGGACGGCAGTCGCCGCCGGAGCACAGCCTGTGGTCGGGGGTGAAGGTGGAGGCCGCCAGGACGATCCGTTCCTGCGGCGGCAGGCCCGGCGCCCAGACCCACCAGCCCCCTTCCAGGCGGGCGCCCGGCGGCGGCTCCATACCGGCACCCGTGCCCTTGACGCGGGCCTCGGCCAGGACGAGGTGGCGGTCGGCGATGCGCCAGTCCTCCCGCCACTCGGTTTTCTCGATGGAATGGGTCCAGGACAGCGTGAAGGACGGCCCAGGCAGGGCGGCTAGAACCGCCCCGCCAAGGGCCGCCAGACAGAGGCCTCCGCTCATGCCGCCGGACGGGCAACCGCCAGGGTCCGCGCGCGGTGGCGCTGCCACAGCACGAAGGCCGCGGTCATCGCAAAGGCGATCTCGTCGGTCACCGGCAGCGCCAGCACGAACAGGAAGGCTCCGGCCGCGGCGAAGACGCGCTCGGCCCAGGTCAACGGCGTCCAGAAGAAGCCGATGGTCGCCGCCCCCCACAGCCCGATTGCGATGAGCGCCTTCGTCACGATGTAGGCGACGGCCAGCGGATCGGACGTCTGAAGCAGCAGCGCCGGGTCGTACACGGCCATGAAGGGCACGACATAGCCAGCCATGGCAATGCGCGTGGCGATCCAGCCCACGTCCATGTGACTCGTCCGGCAGATGGAGGACGCCGCCAGCGCCGCCAGCGCCACCGGCGGGGTAAGGTCCGCCATGATGCCGAAATAGAACACGAACATGTGCGAGACGATGAGCGGCACGCCCATCGACAGCAGGGCCGGCGCCGCGATGGCCGCGGTGATGATGTAGTTGGCCGTCGTCGGCAGACCGGTGCCGAGCACGATGCAGGCCAGCATCGTCAGCACCAGCGCCACCAGCAGGTTGCCGCCCGACAGCTCGACGATGGTCCCGGCGAAGCTGGAGGCAAGGCCGGTCAGCGTCAGCATGCCGATCAGCACGCCCACCAGCGCGCAGGCCACGCCCACGCCGATGGCGTTCTTGGCTCCGTCGGCAAGGCTCTGCACCAGCAGGACCAGAGTCTCCCGCCCGCCCTTCAGGACCAGGCAGGGCAGAATCAGAAGCCCGACGACGGCGAGGGCCAGATGCTCCGTCCGCAGCCCCATCCGCCACAGCCCCGCCGCGATCAGGCCCAGGACGACCCAGAAAGCGATCCGGACCATCATCGGGCCGATGCGGCCGACGATGCTCGTTCCCAGGATCAGCGCCACCGTGGCGGCGATTCCGATCACGCCCGCGAACAGCGGGGTGAAGCCGGAAAACAGCAGATAGACCAGAACGGCAAGCGGCAGGATCAGGTACCACCCCTCCATCAGCGCGCGGCCGACGCTGGGGCACTGGTCTTTGGGCAGGCCGACGAGGTTCCGCTTGCCGGCCTCCAGATGCACCATCCAGAAGGCGCTTCCAAAATACAGGATGGCGGGAATGGCGGCGGCCACCGCGACCTCGCTGAAGGGGACCCCGATGGTTTCCGCCATGATGAAGGCGGCGGCGCCCATGACCGGCGGCATCAGCTGCCCGCCCATGCTGGCCGTCGCCTCCACCGCCCCGGCGAAGGCCGGGCGGTAGCCGAAGCGCATCATCAGCGGAATGGTGAACTGCCCGGTGGTCAGCACGTTCGCCACGCCGGAGCCGTTGATCGTCCCCATGAAACCCGAGGAGATGACCGCCACCTTCGCCGGTCCCCCCTTGGCATGGCCGACGAGCCCCAGCGACACGTCGTTGAACAGCTTGATCATGCCGGCGCGCTCCAGGAAGGCGCCGAACAGGATGAACAGGAAGATGAAGGTCGCCGAGACGAAGGTGGGCGTTCCGTAGATCCCTTCCATCGACAGGTACAGGTTGTCGATGACCAGATCCATGTCGTAGCCGCGGTGCGACAGCCCGAAGGGCAGATGCCGGCCGAACAGCGCGTAGGGGATGAAGACGCCGCAGATGATCGGCAGCGCCAAGCCCATGATGCGCCGCGCCGCCTCGAACACCAGCACCACGGTGATGGCGCCGACCACGAGATCGGTGGTGCTGGGATCGCCGGACCGCAGGATCAGGTCGGTTTCGAACACATAGTGGTACAGGCCGAGCGCAAAGCCGGTCAGGCCGAGCAGCCAGTCGTACCAGGGCACGCTGCGCCGTTCCCCATGCTGCCGGAAGCCGAACAGCGCGAACGTCATCAGCAGCAGGAAGCCGACGTGGACGGAACGTACGACCATGCTGGACAGCGGGTTGAACGCCGCCGTCCAGAGCTGGAAGACCGAGAAGGCCACGGCGATGGCGAAGACGGCTTTTCCCGCCATGCCTTCGAACGCCACCACCGTGGAGGGATTTTCCCGGTCGATCGCCTGGCGGATTTTCGCATCCGCCTCTTGCGAGGATGCAGTCATGAAGGGCGTCCGATCAGACGTTGGTTCTTACATCAGGCCCTTTTCCTTGTAGAACTTCTCCGCCCCCGGATGCAGCGGCACCGGCGACTTCAGGGTCGAGGCGTCCAGCTTGATCTGCCTCGCGGCGGCGTGGGCGGCGGTCAGCGCCTCCAGGTTCTCGAAGATCGACTTCGTCATCGCGTAGGCCGCGTCGTCCGACACGCCGGAATGGGTGACCAGCAGGTTGCGCACCGCCGCGGTCGGCACCGCCTCCGTCTGGCCGTTGTAGGCGTTGGCCGGGATCGTCTCCGCGATGTAGGCGGGGTCGCCCACCTTCTCGACCACGTCGGCGGGGATCGACACGATGGTGATGTCCTGCGAGGTGGACAGGTCCTTGATCGCCGCCACACCCAGGCCGGCGGAGATCAGCGTCGCGTCGAGTTGGCGGTTCTTGATCAGGTCGACCGATTCGGCGAAGGGCAGATACTCGGTCTTGGCGAAATCCTTGTAGGTCAGGCCGGCGGCGCCGAAAATGGCGCGGGCGTTCAATTCCGTTCCCGACTTCGGCGCGCCGACGGAGATGCGCTTGCCCTTCAGGTCGGCCAGCGTCTTCACGCCGGAGTCCTTGCTGGCGACGATCTGGATGTAGTTCGGGTAGATCGCGGCGACGGTGCGCAGCTTGGTGAGCTTGGACTTGAAGCCGGCCTCCTCGTCGCCCTTCCAGGCTTGGCCCAGCGAATCGCCGAGCGTGAAGGCGATCTCGCCCCGGCCGGCCTGAAGCAGGTTCAGATTCTCCACCGACGCCTTGGTCGCCTGCACGGTGACCTTCGCCCCCGGAATCGCCTTCCCGTAGATGTTGGAGAGCGCCACGCCGAGCGGATAGTAGACGCCGCTCGTGCCGCCGGTGAGCACGGTGATGTACTGCTCGGCCTTCGCCGGCAGCGCGACCGCCATGCACACACCGAGTGCCGCCAGAAAACGCTTCATGGTGGGTTCCTCCCGCAGGATTGTTTGTTTTTCGCGCAGTTCGGCGCGAGATTGTTTGATACTCTAACCCGACACCCCAGGGCGCGCCAGTCCGTAGGAACCGAAAGAGGCGCTGCTGCTTTCGTCCGTTTTCGGCCGAACCGGACAGGCCTTTCGGACGAGGGCCAAACGGCGCCTTGACCGAAACGGGTTGCGGCACCCTATCCTTGTGCAGGCTGGCATCCGGGCGCACTGCTCCCCAACGAACCGCCAAGGCCGGCCCAAGGGATCATGACGTGGGAGGACAGCGTAATGCCGTGCACTGTATCCATGACCGTCAACGGCAAGGCGGTCTCGCGCGAGGTGGAGGAGCGCACCCTGCTGGTGTCGTTCCTGCGCGACCATCTGGGAATGACCGGCACCCATGTGGGGTGCGACACCAGCC
>JAEZPL010000520.1 GCA_023413605.1 Pseudomonadota bacterium | reverse complement strand
CACCTCCATCGGGAGCTACTCGACGGGCGTGCCGGGCGGCATCTTCGCGCCGATACTCTCGTTGGCGGGGTGTGTCGGGCTGGCCTTTGCCGGCCTCGCCAGCATGGTTGCGCCCGATGGCGGGATTGTCCCGGCGAGCTTCGCCGTTGCGGCAATGGGCGGGTTGTTAACCGCCTCGGTGCGCTCGCCCATGGTGGGGGTGGTGCTGACGCTGGAACTGACCGGCGCCTTTGAGGTTGCCATGCCGCTGCTGACCACCTGCCTCTCTGCCAACATCGCTGCGCAATGGCTGGGTGGCAAGCCGATCTACCAGCAATTGCTGGACCGCACGTTGACCTTGGCCGGCATCGAGCCACCGGCGAAACCCGCCAAGGACGGGTGAGGCGAGACGTTGGTGCAGAACTCGGCGCGCCGACGGCTTCCCCCTGAGGCGCTGGTGATCAGGCAACCTTATGGGAGACCGGCGTGCCGAGGCTGGTCATGATGTTGAGGACCTTGCAGCCGCCAGCGGCCTCGACCTTCTGCGCAGACAGAGTCCGAGCGCGCAGGCTGCGGCCGATCACCTGCTTGTATCTCAGCATTGCCACCTCTCCCAAGGAGCGGCGTCCGTAGTGGACCACCCGCTGCCAGCCCAGCCCGCCGCGCTCGTTGATCAGCTGAATGTGGCGATCACGCTGGCTCGGGGCGCTGTCGGCCGTGTCGCTCGGCACCGCCGTCGAGCGCGGCGGGATGATCACTGCCGCGTCGGGGCTGTGGGCGGCCACCGCGCGGTACACCGGCTCGCCATCGTAGGCGCCGTCCGCCAGCACCGTAGCAATCGGGCTGGCGATCTGGTCGAGCAGCGGTCCGACCAGAGAGGCATCACCCTCCTCGTTGGACGTCAGTTCCGAGGCGAGGAGCTCACCCGTGTCGGGATCGACCGCCAAGTGGAGTTTTCGCCAGCTCCGGCGCGCGGTGCCGCCGTGCTTTTCCAGGTGCCATTCACCCGTGCCGAACACCTTCAGTCCGGTGGAATCGATCACCACCGTCACCGGCTTTTCTGTCGTGGCCAGCGCCGACGCGACCTCCAGGTCGGCGCTGCGCCGGGAGAAGGTCGTATGATCCGGGACCGGCAACTCCAGGCCGAGCAGGCGCATGAGCGAGCCCAGCAAGCCTTCGGTTTGGCGCCACGGCCGGCCAAAGGCCAGGCGCAGCATCAGCCCAACCTCAATGGCAATGTCCGAGTAGCGCGCCGGCCGGCCACGCCGGCCCGTGGCGGGCGGTGTCCACGCGGCGATCGCCTCCGGCGTCACCCAAACCGTCAGGTCGCCACGTCGGCGCAGCGCCGCGTCGTAAGCCCCCCAGTTCTCGACACGGTAGCGGGCGCGCGGGATCTTGTGACGACGGCTCTCGTTCGCCTTGTACGGCATCGGGCTCTCAGCTTCAGCGGGGCCGCCTCTATACCCGCTTGCCCTTCCAACCGCCACCAGCCCGGCTTTTTTGCACCAACGTCGTCTTCGACGGCAAACGCTTTTCACCGGCATTTGGGAAAAGGGCCGTCCACCACATCACCTCAGCCGCGTTGCCCCGTTCAGGGCGGGTCCTAACCTGGGTTAAGATTGCACCGGCAGAATGCGCGTACTCTGTCCAGACGGCAGGTGGGCCGGTGATGGCGGAAAGGACCACGCCATGCCCTGGGAGACGATCCACAAGCGCCCCGAAGACACCGAACGCGCGAACCTGAAGGACTACGCCGCGGCCTGCGCGTCGTTTACGTGGGAGAAGGCGCGCGCGGACGTGAGCGGCCTGCCGGGCGGCGGCCTGAACATCGCCTATGAGGCGATCGACCGGCACATCGCCGCCGGACGGGGTGACCGTTTGGCCCTGCGTTGGCTGGGCAAGGATGGCGCCGTTCGCGACGTCCGATACGGCGAGCTTGCGGAGGAATCGGGGCGGTTCGCGGCGCTGCTGGCCGGGCTCGGCGTTGGCCGCGGCGAGCGCGTCTTCAGCCTGCTCGGCCGCGTGCCGGAGCTGTATATCGCTGCGCTCGGCACCTTGCGAAACGGCAGCGTGTTCGCCCCCCTGTTCGCGGCCTTCGGGCCGGAGCCGGTGCGCACGCGCCTGACGTTGGGCGACGCCCGTATCCTTGTGACGACCGAGGCGCTGTACCGTCGCAAGGTGGAACCGTGGCGGCATGAACTGCCCGGATTGCGGCACGTTCTCCTGGTCGGAGGGACGACCGGGGAGGCGGCTGGTACCCTTGATCTGCGGGCGGCTCTCGCTGAGGTCGAGCCTATCACCGGCTGCGCGCGCACCGCGCCGGAGGACATGGCGTTGCTGCATTTCACGAGCGGGACGACGGGCCGGCCGAAAGGCGCCGTGCACGTGCACGAGGCGGCGGTGGCCCACCACGCGACCGCCAGGGCGGCGCTGGACCTCCACCCCGACGACGTCTTCTGGTGCACCGCCGATCCGGGCTGGGTGACCGGCACCTCCTACGGCATCGTGGCGCCGCTGACGGTCGGCTGCACGATGATCGTCGACGAGGGCGAATTCGACGCGGAACGCTGGTACGGCATCCTTCAGCGCGAGCGGGTCACCGTCTGGTACACGGCTCCCACCGCCATCCGCATGCTGATGAAGGTTGGGGCCGAGGTGGCGCATCGCTTCGACCTCGCCGCGGTGCGGTTCATGGCGAGCGTCGGCGAGCCGCTCAATCCGGAAGCCGTGGTGTGGAGCCAGCAGACCTTCGGACGCCCGTTCCACGACAACTGGTGGCAAACCGAGACCGGCGGCATCATGATCGCCAACATCGCCTCCGCCGACGTGAAGCCCGGCTCCATGGGCCGCCCCCTGCCGGGAATCGAGGCCGCCATCGTCGCGCGCACGCCGGACGGGGATGTGCGGGTGGCCGAAGAGCCCATGACGGTCGGCGAACTGGCGCTGCGCCCGGGGTGGCCATCCATGTTCCGCGGCTATTTGGGAGAGGAGGAGCGCTACCGCCGCTGCTTCGTCGGCGGCTGGTACCTCACCGGCGATCTCGCGATGCGGGACGCCGACGGCTACTTCTGGTTCGTCGGGCGCGCCGACGACGTGATCAAATCGGCGGGCCACCTCATCGGCCCGTTCGAGGTCGAGAGCGCGCTGTTGGAGCATCCCGCCGTGGCCGAAGCGGGCGTGATCGGCCTGCCGGACCCGGTGGCCGGGGAAGCGGTCAAGGCCTTCGTCGCGCTGAAGCCGGGATGGACCGAATCCGTTGCGCTGCGCAAGGAACTGCTCGGGCACGCGCGCCAGCGGCTTGGCCCGGCGGTGGCTCCCAAAGCGCTGGAGTTCCGCGCGGGGCTGCCACGGACGCGCAGCGGCAAGATCATGCGACGGCTGCTCAAGGCGCGCGAGCTTGGCTTGCCCGAAGGCGACCTTTCGACGTTGGAGGCGGACGAGCGATGAGTGACGTCGTGGACTCCCATGCCGGTGACAGCCATGCCGGCACCAAGCCGCACCTGTCCCGCGAGCATCTGCTGGATCTGCTGCGGCAGATGCTGCGGGTCCGCCGCTTCGAAGAGGCCTGCGGCGAACTGTACCAGCAGGAAAAAATCCGCGGCTTCCTCCACCTCTGCATCGGGGAGGAGGCGGTGGCAGCCGGCGTGATGCCCTGCCTGACGGCGGAGGACGCGGTGGTCGCCACCTACCGCGAGCACGGGCAGGCCGTGCTGCGGGGCGTCCCGATGAACGCGGTGATGGCGGAAATGTTCGGCAAGGCCGAAGGCTGCAGCCGGGGGCGCGGCGGCTCCATGCACCTGTTCGACACCGCGGCCCGCTTCTACGGCGGCAACGCCATCGTTGCCGGCGGGCTGCCGCTGGCGGTCGGGTTGGCGCTGGCGGACCGCCTGCAGGGACGGCCGGCCGTCACCGCCTGCTTCTTCGGCGACGGGGCGGTGGCGGAGGGGGAATTCCACGAAAGCCTGAACCTTGCCGCCTTGTGGAGCCTGCCGGTGCTGTTCGTCTGCGAAAACAACCTGTACGCCATGGGCACCCGGCTGGAGCGAGCGCAGTCGGAACCCGACCTGCACCGCAAGGCGGCGGCCTACCGGGTGGCCTCCGAAGCGGTGGACGGCATGGACGTGGTCGCGGTGGAGGCGGCGGCGCGCCGCATGGTGGCGGCGATCCGCGATGGTGCGGGGCCGCAGTTCCTGGAATGCCGCACCTACCGGTTCCGCGCCCACTCCATGTTCGACCCGCAGCTCTACCGCGACAAGACGGAAATCGAGGAGTGGAAGCGCCACGATCCCATCGACCGCTTGGCCGACTGGATGCGGCAGGCCGGCATTCTCCATGACGGCGATCGCGCGGCCATCGAACGGGAGGTCGCCGCCGAGGTCGCGGCGTCCGTCGCGTTCGCCGAAGCCGGACGCTGGGAGCCGCTCGAGGATCTGACGCGCGACGTCTACACCCGCGAGGTTGTGCCATGACCGATGCCGCGACCGAGGCCACGCTGACCGCCGCCCCCGTGGACAGTTCCGTCTGCACCACCACCTACCGCGACGCCGTGCGCGACGCGATCCGCGACGCGCTGAACCGCGACCGCCGGGTCTTCCTCATGGGCGAGGATGTCGGGCGCTACGGCGGCTGCTACGCGGTCAGCAAGGGGCTTTACGACGACTTCGGGCCGGAGCGCATCCGCGACACGCCGCTGTCGGAGTCGACCTTCGTGGGGGCGGGCATCGGCGCGGCGCTGGGCGGCATGCGGCCGATCGTGGAGATCATGACGGTCAACTTCAGCCTCCTGGCGCTGGACCAGATCGTCAACAACGCCGCCACGCTGCGCCACATGTCCGGCGGCCAGTGCAGCGTTCCCCTGGTCATTCGCATCCCGACGGGCGCCGGCCGTCAGCTCGCCGCCCAGCATTCGCACAGCCTGGAGGGCTGGTACGCCCATGTCCCCGGCCTGCGCGTGGTGGCGCCCGCGACGCTGGAGGACGCGCGCGGCATGCTGTGGACAGCCCTTCAGGACCCCGACCCGGTGATCATCTTCGAGCACGTCATGCTCTACGGGATGGAGGGGACCCTGCGCGCCGACGCCGGGCCGGTGGACATCAACCGTGCGGTGGTGCGGCGGCCGGGGTGCGACGTCACGCTGATCGCCTACGGCGGCACGCTGCACAAGGCGCTGGCGGCGGCCGAGACGCTGGCCGGGGAGGGCGTTTCGGCGGAGGTGATCGACCTGCGCACACTGCGGCCACTCGACACCGACACCATCCTCGCCTCCGTGGCCCGCACGCACCGCGCGGTGATCGTGGACGAGGGCTGGCGCTCCGGCAGCCTCGCCGCGGAGGTGAGCGCGCGCATCATGGAGGGCGCCTTCTGGAGCCTGGACGCCCCGGTCGCCCGCGTCTGCTCCGCGGAGGTTCCGATCCCCTATCCCCACCATCTGGAACAGGCGGCCTTGCCGCAGCCCGACGCCATCGTGGTCGCGGTGAAAGCCACCCTGGCGACGTCGTGAGGGGGATGGGCGATGGCAACCTTCCGCATGCCCTCACTTGGATCCGACATGGCGGCCGGCACGCTGGTCGAATGGCTCAAGAAACCGGGAGATCCGGTTCGGCGCGGCGACATCATCGCCGTGGTCGAGACGCAGAAGGGCGCCATCGAGGTCGAGGTGTTCGAGGACGGCGTCGTCCAGCAAATCCTGGTCGAGCCCGGGACCACCCTCCCGGTGGGAACGCCGCTCGCCACCATCGCGGGCGCCGGGGGAGAGCCGGCCGCCGAAGCCGTCGAGCGGGCGACCGCCCTGCCCCCTGTGCCTCTGTCCTCTGTGCCTCTGCCCCCTGTGCCGTCGATTCCCGCAACGCCGACCGTCGCGCCATCGGTGCCGGCTTCGAGGCCGGTGCCGGAAGGGGTGGGGCGGGGGCGCCGGCCGGCGTCTCCGGCCGCCCGCCGTCTGGCCGCCCGGCATGGCATCGATCTGTCGGGCATCCGCGGCCACGGACCGGGCGGCGCCGTCCTGCTGGCCGATGTGCTGGCCGATCTGGAACGCGCCGTCGCGGCGCCGGCCCGCCGCCCCGCCGGGCTGAACCTGGTGGAGATGCGGCAGGCCATCGCCGCGGCCATGGCCCGATCGAAGCGCGACATTCCCCATTACTACCTGAGCACCACCGTCGATCTGTCCAAGGCGCAGACCTGGCTCGCCACCGTCAACGCCGACCGGCCGCCGGAACGGCGTCTGCTGTTGGCCGCGCTGGAGCTTAAGGCCGTGGCGCTCGCCCTGCGCCGTCTGCCGGACTTCAACGGCCATCACCGGGACGGCGCCTTTCAACCGGGCCAGGGCATTCACGTCGGCGCCGCCGTGGCCATCCGCGGCGGTGGGCTCGCCGCTCCGGCGATCCACGACACCGACCGTCTTGGCCTCGACGAGCTGATGGTGCGGCTCCGCGATCTGGTGGCCCGCACCCGGGCCGGGCATCTGCGCAGCTCCGAGCTGGGCGACCCGACCATCACCGTCACCAGCCTTGGCGACCGTGGGGTCGACGGCGTGTTCGGCGTGATCTACCCGCCCCAAGTGGCCATCGTCGGCTTCGGCCGGCCGGCCGAGCGGCCCTGGGTCGTCGAGGGGCAGCTTGCCGTCCGTCCGCTGACCACCCTGACGCTCGCGGCCGACCATCGGGTCAGCGACGGCCACCGCGGGAGCCTCTTCCTGGCCGAAATCGACCGCCTCCTGCAGGAGCCCGAAGCGCTATGACCCCCAACGATTTGCGCGTGATGGTGATTGAGGAACTGAGCGACGTCGCCCCGGACGCCGATCTTTCGCGCCTGGAGCCCGACGCGGACCTGCGCGAGGCTCTCGACATCGACTCCATGGACCACCTGAATTTCGTGACCGCCCTGTGCCGAAGGCTGCAAATCGCCATCCCGGAGGTGGATTATCCCAAGCTGACCACGCTCAACGGCGCGGTTGCCTATCTTCTCGCCAAGACGGCGGGGCGAGCCACGCCCGGCACCGGCCGATGAGCGATCGGGCTGGGGATCGAGTTCCGTTCGGCACATCTGATACGCCGCAACCCGGCGCAGGAGGAAACGATGAACCTGACCGACGAAGAACTGCAGCGGGAACGAGGCGATCACCAGCTGGTCACCGACGCAATGGCATCGATCCGCCTGATCCACCGGTTGTTCGGTGACGGCGAGCAGGCGCGCGAATGGATTCGGGCGCTCGCGCTCGCGCTTTACCGGACAGGCTGCCGGGACCGGCACGGCGAGCGCGAAGCGCTGCTCGCCACCGCGGCCGACGCCATCACCAGGGCCTATCTGGGGCAGACCGCTCGAGAACTGGAATGGCCGGAGGCGGGTGGCCGATAGGCCGCGATTCAGCGCATGCACTGACGTCGGGAGCCGGAGCAGCGCTAACCTGGGTTAAGGTCGGCGTCCCGCCGTCCGGCCATGCTGTGCCGCCATGCAACCTGTGTCGATGGACAATCAGGAGGCCGGACATGCCGGACACCGCATACATCCGTTGGTTCTCCGACCTCGGCCGCGACGACGTGGCCCAGGTGGGCGGCAAGAACGCCTCGCTTGGTGAGCTGTACCGGCACTTGAAGCCGCTGGGGGTCGAGGTGCCGGACGGCTTCGCCCTGACCGCGGCCGCCTTCCGCGACGCGCTGACCGCCGCCAAGGCCTGGGATGGTCTGCACGCGCTGCTGGACGGGCTGGACAAGACCGATGTGGACCGCCTTGCCCGTGCCGGGGCCCGTGCCCGCGAAATCGTCTACGCCGCCGGCCTGACGCCGGCGATGGAGGCGCAGCTGCGCACCGCCTTCCGCGCCCTGCTGGCCGAATATGGGGAGGGTTTGACCGTGGCGGTGCGCAGCTCCGCCACCGCGGAGGACCTGCCGACGGCCAGCTTCGCCGGCCAGCATGAGACCTACCTGAACGTGGCGGGAGAGGCGATGCTGCTCGACGCGGTTCGGCGCTGCCACGCCTCGCTGTTCACCGACCGCGCCATCTCCTACCGGATCGACCAGGGCTTCGACCACTTCAAGGTCGCACTGTCGGTCGGTGTGCAAAAGATGGTGCGCGCCGACCTCGCCTCGGCCGGAGTGATGTTCACGCTCGACACGGAATCGGGGTTCCGCGACGCCGTGTTCCTCACCGGAGCCTATGGCCTGGGGGAGACGGTCGTCCAGGGGGCGGTCGATCCCGACGAATTCTACGTCCACAAGCCGACCTTCCGGCAGGGCCACCGCGCGGTGCTGCGCCGCCGCCTGGGGGAGAAGCAGGTGAAGATGGTCTATCGGCCGGGCCGCACGCGCGATCCCACACGCACCGTCCCCACCCCGGACGCCGACCGGGAGCGCTTCTGCCTGGCCGACGGAGAGGTCCTGCGGCTTACCGAATACGCCATCCGGATCGAGGACCACTACGGCCAGCCCATGGACATCGAATGGGCCAAGGACGGGCTCGATGGCGACCTCTACAT
>JAEZPL010000514.1 GCA_023413605.1 Pseudomonadota bacterium | reverse complement strand
CGTCACCCCTTCACGGCCACGCCCCAGGGATAGCGGCCGACCTTCACGGACTTCAGGACCTTCAGGCTGTCCACGTCGATCACCGACACGTCGCCGGAGACGCCGTTGGTGGCGTAGAGGCGCTTTTCGTCCGGCGACAGGGCCATCTGCCAGACACGCCGGCCGACCAGCAGATAGTCCTTCACCTCGAAGGTCTTGGCGTCCACCACCGCGACGTGGTTGGCGGGGCCGAGCGCCACGAAGCCGTAGCGTCCGTCGGCGGTCAGGCGGACGCCCACGGGCTGGATGCGGTCCTGCGGAACGCCCTTGATCTTGAAGCGGACGGTCTGCTTCACCTGCCGGTTGGCGGTGTCGATGATGGACAGCGTGCCGCCGACCTCCGACGTCACCCACAGCAGGCTGCCGTCCTTGTTGAAGCGCGAATAGCGCGGGCGGGCGTCGACCAGCGTGTTGTCCACGACGGCCTGCTTCTCGATGTCGATCCAATGGACCATGTTGGTCGTCTCGGACGTGTTCACCGCCCATTTGCCATCGGGGCTGACGGCCATGCCCTCCGGCTCCACGCCCACGTCCACCTGGAAGGCGACCTTGCGGGCGGTCACGTCCACGACCGTGACGACGTTGTTGTCCTCGTTCGCGATGAACAGCAGCTTGCCGTCCGGGGACAGGGCGAACTGCTCCGGATCCTTGCCCGAGGGCAGGTTGTGGATGACCTTCCTGGTCTTCAGGTCCATCACCTGCACGGCGTCGTCGTCGCTGGCGCAGATGTACAGCTGCGCGCCGTCGCCGCTCAGCGTGATGCCGCGCGGGCGGCGGCCGACCTTCACCGTGTCCGTCACCTCCAGCGTCGCGCTGTCGATGATGGACAGCGTGTTGTCCTTCTCGTTCGACACGTAGATGGTGTCGGCCAGCGCGGGCGCGGCGGCGCCCGCCAGCAGCGTTGCGAGCAGCGTTGCGACAGGCAGGGGACCGGAAAACGTCATCGGTTCAGGCGTCCTTTCAGCGCGGGCGGCAGCCCGTTTCGGGCTGGTCGTAACCCAGTGAGTCGAGGTCTGTCTTGGGGTGCAGGAACCCGTCCTGCGGCGATACGGAGACGAGCGAGCGGTCGGCCGCCAGCAGCACCGGCTGGCGCAGCTGCCCGTCCCAGGGGCGGAAGGACAGCGGCACGCCCTTGAAGCCGGCCAGCGTGAAGTCCGGCCCCTTGATGAAGGCCATCAGCGCCGCCGGATCGGTGGAGCGGGTGCGCGTCGCGGCCTCGCCCACCGTGCGGACGGCGGCCCAGACCGCGTGGTCGCGCGGCAGCATGACGCGCCCGGCGCCGGCCTTGAACCGCGACTGGAGCTGCGCGGACCCCCAGGCCTCGTGCGCCCGGTGCCAGTTGGTGGGAACAAGGCCCTGCGTGCCGGCCACCGGGCGCGGGTCCCAGGTGCGGTACATCAGGTAGTCGCCGAAGTCGCCGACCTCGTCCGCGACGATCAGCACGTCGTAGCGCTTGCCCTGGGTGAAGACCGGCACCTCGGCCTGCGCGGTGCGGCGGGCGTCGTGGTCCTCGCTCCAGGTCTTCTCCTCCACCACTTCGGCGCCGAAACGCTTGGCGGCGCGCTTCACGGCGGCGGCGTAGAGCTTGTCCTCCGGCCGGGTCCCGACGACCAGCAGCCACTTGGTCCAGCGCTTCACCGCCAAATACTGGCCCAGCGCGTCGGCCAGCATGGCGCGGCTGGGCATGGTGTGCAGCAGGTTCGGCGCGCACAGCGCGTTGCGCAGGCTATCGTCGCTGGAGCCCGCGTCGAACAGCAGCATGTCCGCGACCTCCGGCAGCCGGGCGAGATGCCCCGGCGCCTCTCCCGGCAGGTCCAGCACGACGATGCGGTGTCCCTTGGCGGCCAGATCGCGCAACGCCTGCGCCGGGTCGCCGTCCTGCGGCACCGTCACGGTCTCCAGCTCGAACCGCTGCTTCAGGAAGCGGCCGGTGGTGTCGTTGTCGGCAATCCCCTGGCGGGCGCCGGCGATGCCTTCGTCGGCGGGCGGCTCGTCCAGGTTCGACAGGGCGGGGGGGCGTTCGACCTCCTGCGTCAGGTAGGCGATCCGCACGACCGCCATATTGGCCGCCATATCGGCGGTCGTGGCCGGAGCGGGCGCGCCCTGGGAAAAAGCGGCCGGAATGGCGCAGAGCCACCCGGCCATCAGGGAGGAGAACAGAAGAATGGACCGGAGGGCATGACGCATCACGGTTGCAAGGCTCTCCTGGTTTCGGGACCACAGGTTAGCCACAGGGGGCCGCCGGCCGTAATGCGACTTTGGTACGATGCGCGGCTGGGAAACCGGTGAAAACCTTGGGAAACCCCAGGGAAACCGGGCGTTGCAGAGGGCCGCGGCGCGCGGTTTCCTACCAAAGTCCAATTATTGGGTGGGCGGAGCGCTCGCTATCCTCCGGGCGACAGACTTCACGCGCTCGGATCGACGCGCGGATTTGAGAGAGAGGACGCTCCCCATGAAAGCTCGGCATCTCCGGCTTGCGGCCGCAGGTCTCCTTTTCGGCGGTGTCGCGGCCGCCTCGGCGGTGGCCTTCGCGCATGGCGACGTGACGCCCCAGCCGGTGGACACCGCCGGCCTCGAAAAGCTGGGCGAGTCCTGGCGCGACAGCAATCCCTACCGCGGCAATCCCCGCGCCATCGAGATCGGCGCCTCCGCCTTCAACCAGAACTGCGCGCGCTGCCACGGGCTGGGCGCGGTGTCGGGCGGCATCGCCCCGGACCTGCGCTATCTGGAGCCGGGCGACGTCGGCGACGAGTGGTTCAAGGAGCGCGTGACCAACGGATCCATCCGCAACGGCGTGACCTACATGCCGCGCTTCGGCGAGGCGCTGGGCCAGGAAGCGCTGTGGGCCATCCGGTCGTGGCTGGAAACGGTGCATCAGGAATGACGGACCTCACGCGCCGCCACATTCTCGGCATGTTCGCTGCGGCGCTGGCCGCCGGGGCCGCCCCCCGGCCGGCCGGCGCGCGCCCGTTCGACGATGTCGTGGCCGCGGGGCGGCTGCGCGTGGCGGTCTACCGCGACAACCCGCCCTTCTCCTTCCGCAAGGACGGCAGGCTGACGGGCATCGACGTGGACCTCGCCCGCGGCATCGCCGACCGGCTGGGCGTCGGCATCGAATACATGGAGCTGACCGCCGGGGAGACGGTGTCCGACGACCTGCGCAACGCCGTCTGGCGCGGGCCGGTCGTGGGCGGGGGCGTGGCCGACATCATGATGCACGTCCCCTACCAGAAGGACTTCGGGCTGATGAACCCGGAGGCGGTGCTGTTCGCCCCCTACCAGCGGGAAAACTTCGCGCTGGCCCGCAACCCCATGCGCGTGACCCAGCCGATGCTGGCCGCGCTGCCGGACGAGCCGGTGGGGGTGGAGATCGACAGCATCCCCGACTTCTTCCTGCTGGGCGCCTTCGGCGGCCGTCTGCGCGAGCGGATCGTTCATTACATGACCATCCCGGAAGCGGTCGCCGCCCTGGAGAAGGGCGACGTCGCCGCCGTCGTCGCGATACAGAGCCAGATCGAAGCCTCCCTCGGCGAGCGGGTGAAGGACTTCCCCGTCACCCCCGTGGCCTTCCCCGGCATGATGACGTCGAACTGGGATATCGGGCTGGCCGTGAAGGAGAACTCCCGCGACCTCGCCTACGCCGTCGGCGACGTGATCACCGCGCTGCTGGACGACGGCACGGTGCCGGCGCTGTTCCGGGCCTACGGGGTGACGCACAACGCGGTGGTGCTGGAATAGGCGGGACTTGCCCCCACCCTAACCCTCCCCCGCCCAGCGGGGGAGGGAGGGACCCGCGAAGCGGGAGGGTGGGGGCAAGTGCGTCCGCGCAAGGGGAGGAAACCAAGAATGCCAAGGCTTCTCGCCGCCGCAGCCGCAACCGTCGCCGCGGCGTTCTCCGGACCAGCCCTTGCGAACGGGCCGGACCCCGCCGATCCCCTGGCTTCCGTCATGTGGGACACTCTGCGGCCGGAGCTGTTCGGGCAGGCCACCATCGTCTTCGACGACCGCGTCACGGTCACCGCCCCCGCCAACGCGGAGGACGCCACCGCCGTGCCCGTCCTGGCCGACGCCTCGGCGCTCGGCGCGGTGGAGGAGATGGTGCTGATCTCCGACCTCAACCCCTTTCCCGTCATCCTGCGCTATCACCCCGTGGCCGCGAAACCGGTGGTCGGCACGCGCATCCGGGTGCAGCAGGCGACCCCGGTCCGCGCCGCCGCGCGCACGCCGGACGGCGTCTGGCACATCGGGGGGCGGCTGGTGGTCGCGGCCGGCGGCGGCTGCACGGCGCCGCCCGTCACCTACGCCGCCAGGGACTGGGCCGACCATGTCGGCGAGGTCCAGGCCCGCGCGTGGCCCCCGGCCGCAAAGTCATCGGGGGGCGACGACAAGACCGCCCGCGTGCGCTTTCGCGTGCGCCACCCCATGGACAACGGCCTGATCGCCGGCATCCCCGCCTACTTCATCGAGACGCTCAGCCTGCGCGACTCGGACGGCGCGGAGCTGGCTCGGCTGGACGTGCTGGAACCGGTCAGCGAGAACCCCGTCTTCACGCTGGACGTGAAGCCCGGCGCCGCCTCGCGCGCTCTGAAACTCGTCGGCCGCGACACCCAGGGCGGCGAGATCGAGGCCGCCATCCCGCTTTCCTGGACGCAAGGGGCGCTGCCATGAGGGTGCTCCTGTCCCTGCTGCTGCTCCTGATCGCCGGTCCCGCCTGGGCCGCCGGTCCGCTGACCTACCACCTCAAGCCCGTGCGGATCGCCCCCGACACTTACGTCTTCGAAGGCACGCGGGAGCATTTCACCCGCGGCAACGGCGGCAACATCCTGAACCCCGGCTTCATCGTTACCGACGACGGCGTGCTCGTCATCCAGACCGGCCCGTCGCGCCGCTTCGGGGAGGAGATGCGCGCGGCCATCAAGACCGTCACCGACAAGCCGATCCGGAAGGTGTTCATCGGCAACCTGCACCCCGACTACTGGCTCGGCAACCAGGCCTTCGCCGATGTGCCCATCGCGGCGCTGCCCGGCACCATCGACGGCATCAGGGCCGAGGGCAAGGGCATGACGGAGAACATGTACCGGCTCATCGGCGACTGGATGCGCGGCACCGAACCGCTGGTCCCGACGGAGGCGGTCTACGGCTCCACGGTGGTTTTCGGCTCGCACCGCCTGCGCCTGATCCCGCTGGAGGGCCACACCGCAGCCGACCTCGCCATCTTCGACGAAACGACCGGCGTGCTGTTCGCGGGCGGGGTCGTCTTCTCCGACCGCACGCCGACCACGCCGCACGCCGACATCCCGAAATGGCTGGCGGAGCTGGACGCGCTGGAGCCGCTGGACATCACGGTGCTGGTGCCGAACCACGGCCGCCTCCGCACCGACAAGGCCGCCATCGCCCAGACCCGCGACTGGCTGACCTGGCTCGACCGCACCCTGCGCGAGCGGATGGAGGCCGGGGCGGACATGGCCGAACTGCTCGACCAGCCGATTCCCGACCGCTTCAACCGCCTGGGCGTCCTGCGCGAGGAGTATCAGCGCTCCGTCTCCCACCTCTGGCCGAAGATCGAACAGGCGGCCCTGCCGCGCGTGAACTGAGCATTCCCAGACCCTCTCCCAGCGGGGCTGGAAGAGGGGTTTTCAAAGGAACCAAAGAAACCGCACCGCCCATCCTACTATTTGCCAATGGACCGGTTCGGGGCGGTCGGTAGACTGCTCTACAGTCAAAAAGATATGGACGTCGCGATGCAGCATTGCGCCGCGTCAGGCCCCGACTTTGCTGAAAATATGCCGAGATCAGGCGCGCCGGAGGGGTGATCGGCCCTTCGTTCGTCTACCAATTTCCCTGGGAGGTATCCGCACCATGAAGCGTCTCTTCCGCACCTGCCTGCTTGCCAGCGCGATGGCGGTCGGCCTCGGCCTCTCCACCGCGGCGACCGCCGCCGAAGGCCCGGGCAACGACGACCTGCTGAACGACGCCAAGTCGACGGGCGACGTCCTGACCTATGGCATGGGCCACCAGGGCCAGCGCTTCAGCCCGCTGGACAAGCTGAACCCCGACACGGTGAAGGGCCTCGTCCCGATCTGGTCCTTCTCCTTCGGCGGCGAGAAGCAGCGCGGCCAGGAAAGCCAGCCGATCATCCATGACGGCACGATCTACGTCACCGGCTCCTACTCCCGCCTCTACGCGGTGGACGCGAAGACCGGCCAGAAGAAGTGGCAGTACGATCACCGCCTGCCGGAAGGCATCATGCCCTGCTGCGACGTGGTGAACCGCGGCGCGGCCATCTACAAGGACAAGGTCTATTTCGCGACGCTGGACGCCCGTCTGGTGGCGCTGAACAAGGACACCGGCAAGGTCGTCTGGTCGAAGAAGCTGGCCGACTATCAGGCGGGCTTCTCGGCGACCGCGGCGCCGCTGGTCGTGGACGGCAAGATCATCACCGGCAACTCTGGCGGCGAGTTCGGCATCGTCGGCTCGGTCGAGGCGCGCGACGCCGAAACGGGCGAGCTGGTCTGGCAGCGTCCGACCGTCGAGGGCAACATGGGCACCCTCAACGGCAAGGAATCGACCATGACCGGCACGCTGAACGCCAGCTGGCCGGGCGACATGTACAAGACCGGCGGCGGCGCCACCTGGCTGGGCGGCACCTACGATCCGGAAACCAAGACGCTGTTCTTCGGCACCGGCAACCCGGCGCCCTGGAACTCGCACCTGCGGCCGGGCGACAACCTCTACACCTCGTCCACGCTGGCGATCGATCCCAGCAACGGCGAGATCAAGTGGCACTACCAGACCACGCCGCACGACGGCTGGGACTTCGACGGCGTGAACGAACTGGTGTCCTTCGACCTGAAGAAGGACGGTCAGGTCATCAAGGCCGGCGCCAAGGCCGACCGCAACGGCTTCTTCTACGTGCTCGACCGCACCAACGGTAAGCTGATCAACGCCTCGCCCTTCGTCACCAAGATCACCTGGGCGAAGGAGATCGACCTGAAGACCGGTCGCCCGGTCTACAACGACGACAACCGCCCCGGCGCGCCCGAGACCGCCGAAAAGGGCAAGTCGGTCTTCGCCGCCCCGGCCTTCCTGGGCGCCAAGAACTGGATGCCGATGGCCTACAGCCCGGCGACCGACCTGTTCTACGTCCCCGCCAACGAGTGGGGCATGGACATCTGGAACGAGCCGATCACCTACAAGAAGGGTGCGGCCTACCTCGGCGCCGGCTTCACCATCAAGCCGCTCTACAACGACTACATCGGCGCGCTGCGCGCC
>JAEZPL010000461.1 GCA_023413605.1 Pseudomonadota bacterium | reverse complement strand
GGATAAGGGACGATGCGATCAGGAAAGCCGTCCGTACCGTTCGGGAGGTCTTCATTGCGCTTGTCCTTCCGCCTTGCCGGGCGCTCCCGGCGCGTTGCGGGAATCATTGTCGGGAGAGGGCGGCTGGCCGGCGGGGGTTCGGCGCACGCGCGCCAGGAACGGGATGCGCTCCGCCCCGTCCGGCGGGCGGAAGGCAAGCTGGGCGGCCGGCACGTTGGGATTCAGCGCCCAATCCGTCAGGTTGGCGCGAAACTGCGGTTCGCCGTCGTCGTTCTTGTAGGTGATGGTGATGCGCTGCGGCAGCGGCGGGCCTTCGACGGGCACCCAGACCTGAAAGTCCACATCCTCGGTCTGCGCGGCCAGATGGTCCGTCGGCACCGGGGTGAGCACGTCGCGCTCCACATACTCCAGCGCCACGAGGCGGTCGTCCAGCTCGTCCGGAAGCGTGGTGACCAGCAGCAGCGCCAGCGGCAACCGGATCTGGAGATCCTGCACCAGATAATGAACGGCGTCGTCCACGCTGCCGGCCTTCTCGACCTGCCCATAGACGTTGTCCGCGGGGGTGTACACGGTGATCGCCTTGCCGTCGAAGGTCACGATGGTCTTCTTGCCGGCGCTGTCCTGCGATTCGACCTTCAGCGCGTCGGGGCGGCTGAGCGTGACCATGCGCCGTTCCCCGAACTCGATCTTCTGGCCGTCGTCCTGCACCACGTCGTAGTTGGACCGGATGGTCACGGTGAAGCCCTTGGCCCGGGCGAGCGTGTCCGCCATGCGATTCAGGATGTCGAGGGCACCGCTGTCGATGTCGTCCTCGTCCTGGTTTGTGGCGTCCGCTTGCGTCTGCGTCTGCGTCTGCGTTTGCGCCTGGGGCTGTGCCGGTGTTTGCGCCGGGCCTCCCGGTGGGGCCTGTTCGGCCGCCAGGACCGGCCCGAGCGTCAGCGAAGCCCAGAGCAGCGGTCCCGCGAGTTGGATCAGAGTCAGCCGGATCAGCTTACCCATCGATGCGCCTCCTCTTTGGACCCGGGCTAAGGGTTCCGGTTGCCGCCCTTGTGCGGCAGGTTTGCGATGGCCGTCGCGATGTCGCGGCTCAACGCCGTCAGGTTCTCGTTCATGGCCGCCACCAGGGCGGGGTAGCCGCCGTCCGCGACGGTGGTGGCGATGCGCGTGCGGTCGCGGGCCAGCGTCCTTTGCGTCGCGCCGTCGAGGATCGACCATTGCGCGTCCAGCACGCATTGGCCGGAAGCCGCGCGGGAGAAGCGGTCGAACGCGACGCTCACCTCGTAGTCCGTGCGGTCGCTGCGCCGGGACGGCATGACCTGGACGCGGTCGGTTCCCAGAAGGACGGACAGGTTCTCCGCCAGCACCCGCGTGACGTTGGTCGGCAGCCGTTCCGCCCACTGGTCGTCGCGGCTGGCCGACAGCTCGTTGGTGCTGGTGTAGGACACGATCTCCGGCCGGTCGAGATAGTCCGGCATGGTCACGGGCTGGACGCCGATCGACCGGGCTCCCCGGCTGCGCAGGGGGCCGCCGCCCGCAGGAATCGGGGTCAGCACGAACAGGCGCGGCTGCGTGCCGGCGCAGCCGGTCACCGCGACGACGGCCAGCAATCCCCAGAGAGCCTGTCGGCGCCGAACCTCTGCTGGTAAGCCCATGCCCGGTAAGTTCATAATTGTCACCGTCCGGTAATGATGACGTTCGGTCTGCGGTCGAGCTGGGCGGCGAAGGAGCGGAGCGACCGCGACGCCACGGCCAGGTTGGAGATCGTCTGGTCCAGGTTGGTGCGCAGGGGGGACCGCGGGTCCAGCGCGCCGTCGACCTCCCGCAGCGTGCTGTCGGCCTGCCGCAGCGCCTTCTCCGCCGCGGCCGCAGCGCCCTGCACGCGGGTGCTGAGCGGCCGCACCTCGCCATCCACCGTGTTGATCAGGCCGCGCAGGTCGGCCAGGGCCGCGGCCACGTCGTTCTGCATCGCGGTGGCGGCGTTCCCGGCCTCCGTCGCGACGCGGGTGACGTCGCCCAGCATCGGCCCGGCCTGCTGGTTCGCCGTGCTCATCAGCGTTTCGAACTGCTGGAGGCCGCCTGCCAGCGACCCCACGGCGTTCTTCCATTCCGGCTGCGACATCAAACTGTCCAGGTGGGACAGGACCTGCACCATGGTTCCGGCGATGCGGTCCAGCGGCAGGCTCGACAGCGTCGCCTTCAGCGATTCCAGGTCCGAACGGACGGACGGGATCTCGACCACGCCGCTGGGCAGCCCGCCGACCACGGTGGCCGGCGTGCCGGGGTAGGTGTTGAGTTCGATGGCGAGCAGGCCCGTCACCAGGCTTTGCGACACCAGCTTGGCCCGCAGCCCGGTTTCGATCAGCCGCCGGTATTCGCTGGGGGTCAGCGGCCGGTCGCTCCATTGCACGGCACCGGGGATGAAGTCGAACTCGACCGGCATGCGGGTGTCCAGGGTCTTGGTGTCGACCTCCAGCCGGATGGACTTCACCTCGCCGACCCGCACGCCGCGGTAGGTCACGGGGGCGCCGACGTCCAGCCCGGCGACGGAGCCCTGGAAGTAGGTGCCGGCGCGCGGGCGCTTCTGGAACAGGTTGCCGCCGCCGAACAGTGCGACCGCCGCGATCAGCAGCGCGACGGCCCCGACGACGAAGCCGCCGATCAGCTTGGGATTGGCCTTGGCTGCCATGGTCTGCCTCCCGTCCGCGCCTGCGGACTCTATGATCCTGCCTAGGCCGGGACCGTTTCGCCGCGGCGCAGGAACTCCCGCACCTTCGGGCTGTCGGCGTGATCGACCAGATGCCGGGGGTTGCCGTGGGCGATGGCCGTGCGGGTCTCCGCGTCGAGGAACACCGAGTTGTCGGCGATCGCGAAAATGCTGGCCAGTTCGTGGGTGACGATGACCACCGTGCTGCCCAGATTGTCGCGCAGCTCCAGGATCAGGTCGTCGAGCCGGCGCGAGCTGAGCGGGTCGAGCCCGGCGGACGGTTCGTCGAGGAACAGGATGTCGGGATCCAGCGCCATGGCGCGGGCCAGCCCGGCGCGCTTGCGCATGCCGCCGCTGATTTCCGACGGGTAGTAGTCCTCGAAGCCGCGCAGGCCGACCAGCGCCAGCTTCAGCCCCACGACCTCCGCCGTTTCCCGCGTGTCAAGCGTGGTGTAGAGCGACAGCGGCAACGCCACGTTCTGGGCCAGCGTCATGGAACTCCACAGGGCGCCGCTCTGGAACAGCACGCCGAAGCGGCGGCTGATGGCCATCTGCCGGTCGGGATCGGCGTTCCAGAAGCTTTCGCCGTCGTAGAAGACGTCGCCGCGCGCCGGCCGGATCAGGCCGATCATGTGCTTCAGCATGGTGCTCTTGCCGCAGCCGCTGCCGCCCATGATGACGAAGATCTCGCCGCGCCCGACCGTGAAGCTGACGTCGCGCTGCACGACGTAGCCACCGAAGGCCATGTCGAGGTGCCGAACGGCGATGCGCGGCTCGGTGCCGGGGGCGGCCTCCATCACGCCATCCCCCCTACAGCCCGACGATGTTCAGCAGGACGGCCAGGATGGCGTCGCTGATGATGATGTAGACGAGTGCGGTCACCACGGCGGAGGTCGCCGCGTTGCCGACCGCCGCGGCGCTGCGCCCCGACTGGATGCCGCGCATGCAGCCGGCGACGGCGACCAGCGCGCCGAACAGCACGCTCTTGCCCCAGCCGACGAAGAAGTCGCTGAAGAAGAAGCTGGCCTGCGTCTGGGCCAGATAGGTGGTGCCGGTCAGGTCCAGCATGCCCGTGCCGACCAGGAAACCGCCGAGCATGCCAGCGAAGGCCGAATAAAGGTAGAGCAGCGGCATCATCAGCATCAGCGCCAGCATGCGCGGCAGCACCAGGAAATCGATGGGCGAAACGCCCAGCGTGGCCAGCGCGTCGATCTCCTCGTTCGACTGCATGGTGCCGAGCTGGGCGGCGAAGGCGGCGCCGGTCCGGCCGGCCAGCACGATGGCGGTCATGATCGCCGCCATTTCCCGCGTCATCGCCACGGTGACGAGGTTGGCGACGTAGATCTCCGCTCCGAAGGTGCGCAGCTGCACGGCCCCCACGAAGGCCAGGATCAGCCCGACCAGCAGCGAAATGACAAAGGAGATGGCCAGCGCCTCCGCCCCGCATTCCTGTATGATCAGCATCAGGTCGGACCGGCGGAAGCGCGCCCGTCCCGTGACCAGACGGCCGAAGGCCAGCGTCGCCTCCCCCAGGAAGGACAGCGTCTCCTGCACGCCCTTCCAGGACCGCAGCGACGCCTCCCCGATGGAGACGAGCAGGGATTTGCCGGCATCGGCACGCCGCGTCCCGGTCTTTTCCGGCACGGCCAGCGCCAGATCCACCAGCCGGCGCACGCCCAGCGGCAAGGTGCCCTTGTCGAAGGCGACCGTCCGCGCGCGGCAAACCGATTCCAGGCCGGCGACGAAGGCCACCAGGGAGGAGTCCCAGTGCCCCAGGCCGGGGGCCTGGACCGTCACCCGGCTGGGGGCCGGTGGGCCGGCCATGCGCCGCGCGACCTCCTCGACGGACGGCATGCCGTGCTGCACCAGCCAGTCGCCGGCGCAGGTCACCGCGAGGGTGCCGCCGTCGAGCATGTCGAGCCGCACGGACGCAGCCATGAAATCACCCCGCCCACTGTTTTCGGGTTCGGTTTTGCGGATATTGAGCCGCAGCGCAGGGTGAGCGAAGAAGTAGCATGCAGCAAAAAACAGCGCGTGCTACGGTAACATTTACCGTACATCACAAATGTGCAAGGGCCTTCAGTCTTGTCATTGGCCCGAAAATGACAGAAGAGAGCGCTTAATTTCAAGAGATGCTGCGATCTCGAGGTGCCCTTTCCTAACGCTTTTCCGTCGTTGCGGGGGCGTTTCCACAGGCATATGTTCGCTTGTCCGCGCCAGAAACGACTGTACCTCTTTCGATCTGATTTCAGAGGCGATCTGATTTCCAGAGGCGTTGTGCCCGGCCCTTTGGGGCTGGTGCGGAGCCGGCGTTTCAAAGCCCCGCGTTTCGAACTCCGGCGTCTGGAACCCGGATGTTTCGAGCCCCGTCGTTTTGAACCGATGCCGCCATGGGTAACGGTTACGTACTTCTCCCGTCGGTCGGCATGGGTTTCGGTTTTCCCGCGGTGCAGCAAGCGCACAGGAAGCGCAGGACCAGAGGGAGGGGAGAAGGGTGTCATGACCGACACGATCCTCGTGATCAACGCCGGATCCTCCAGCATCAAGTTCCAGCTGTTCGACGCGGGCGACAGCGCGCTGCCCATGCGGCTGCGTGGCCAGATCGAAGGGATCGGGACGCACCCGCAACTGGTCCTGCGTGGCGACGGCGCGCCCGACCGCAGCGAGCCCCTGCCGGCGGAGGCGGCGGGCGTGCACGGGGCGCTGGCCTTCCTCGGCTCTTGGCTGCGGGGCCGGGTCGGCGGTTCCATGCCGGTGGCCGTCGGGCACCGGGTGGTCCATGGCGGCCCGGCCTACGACACGCATGTTCTGGTGGACGACCGGGTGATCGAGACGCTGGCGGCGTACGCGCCGCTCGCCCCCCTGCACCAGCCGAACAATCTGGCGCCGATCCGCGCGATCCGCAGCCTGTCGCCCGCCCTCCCGCAGGTCGCCTGCTTCGACACGGCCTTCCACCGCCACCATTCCGAACTGGCCGACCGCTACGCGATCCCGGACCGCCTGTACCGCGAAGGCGTACGCCGCTACGGTTTTCACGGCCTGAGCTATGAGTACATCGCCTCGTGCCTGCCCGACGTCGCCCCGGAGATCGCGCGCGGGCGCGTCGTCGCGGCCCACCTGGGCAACGGGGCCAGTATGTGCGCCATCCAGGACGGGCGCAGCGTGGAGAGCACCATGGGCTTCACGGCGATGGATGGCTTGCCCATGGGGACACGGCCGGGCCAGATGGACCCCGGCGTCGTGCTGTACCTGATGGACAAGGGCATGGACGCCCACGCCATCGAACACCTGCTGTACCACGACTGCGGGTTGAAGGGCCTGTCCGGCATCAGCAACGATGTGCGCGTCCTGCTCGCCAGCCCGGAACCGTCCGCCCGCCTTGCGCTCGATTATTTCGTCCACCGCGCCGGCCTGACCATCGGTCTGCTGGCCGCGGCGATGGGCGGCATCGACGGGCTGGTCTTCACGGCGGGCATCGGCGAGCACGCGCCCGGCATCCGCAAGGGCATTGCGGAGCGCGCGCGCTGGCTCGGACTCGACCTCGACGAGGCGGCGAACGACGCGGGGAAGCCCTGCATCACGACGCCCGACAGCCGCGTCAAGGCCTTCATCGTTCCGACCGACGAGGAACGGATGATCGCTCTCCACACGCGGACCATCCTCGCGCGGGGCCACTAAGGGGGAGGGCGGCGGCCATGTCTTCGCCAGCGTCTTCGAGAGCGTCTTGGAAGGCAACCGCGGCCATCGCCGCCGGTCTCTTGCTGACGGGGTGTGAACAGCCAACCCCTCCGCCGCCCGAGGCCATGCTCGTCCGCGCCCTGGCGGTGCGGGAATCCACCTTCGACCAGACGACGGCCCTGACCGGCGAGATCGAGGCCCGTCACGAAAGCAACCTGGGATTCCGCGTCGGCGGCAAGGTGGTCGAACGGCTCGTCGATGTCGGGGCGAAGGTCTCGGCCGGCGACCTTCTGGCGCGTCTGGACAACCAGGACCAGCAGAACGCCGTGAGTTCCGCCCAATCCGACGTGGCGGCGGCGGAGGCCTTCGTGGAGCAGAGCCGCACCCAGGAGGAGCGCCAGCGCACCCTGCTGGCCCAGGGCTTCACCACCCGCGTGCAGTACGACAACGCCCAGAAGCGCTACACCCAGGCGCAGGCCGAGTTGAACTCCGCCCAGGCGCAGCTGCGCTCCGCCCAGGATGCCCTGTCCTACACCGAATTGCGGGCCGACCGCGACGGCGTCATCACGGCGAAGGCGGCGGAGCCCGGTCAGGTCGTCGCCGCGGGCCAGATGGTGCTGCGGCTGGCCGATCCCGGCGAGCGGGAAGCGGTGTTCCAGGTCCCCGGCTCCGCCACCCGGTTGGAAGGCCAGGGAACGCTGCCGCCGGTCGAGGTCCGTCTGGTCGGCGATCCCAAGATCGTGACGGACGGGACGATCCGCGAGGTGTCGCCGGGTGCCGATCCGGTCACCCGGACCTACACGGTCAAGGTCTCCCTGCCCAACGCGCCCGAACAGTTCCTGCTGGGGGCCGCCGTCATGGGGCGGGCCAAGCTGCCGGCGCGGCCGGTGGTCAACCTGCCGTCGTCCGCCCTGTTCCAGACGGCGGAGGGAAAGCCAGCGGTCTGGGTCGTGGCCGCCTCTTCCGACGCGCAAGGCCCCGGAACGGTCAGCCTTCGGCCCGTCTCCGTCCTTCAATACGACACCGGAACGGTCACCGTGGACAGCGGCCTCAAGGCCGGGGAGATGGTCGTGATCGGCGGCACCCAGAAACTGCGCACCGGCCAGAAGGTGACCATCAGGCAGGGAGGCGAGGCATGACGCACGCGATCCACGGGCGGATTCTCCCTGTCTTTGCCCTAACCCTTGCCCTTGTCGCGGCACTGGCCGGCTGCCAGGAGGAGCACAAGGCCGACGTGGCGCCGTCCGTCCGCCCGGTGCGGACCGTCACCGTCCAGCCGGAGTCCTTCCGGCTGGGCGAGACGGTGACGGGCACCATCGAGGCGCGGGCCGACGCCGACCTCGGCTTTCGCATCGCCGGCAAGCTGATCGAACGCAAGGTCGATGTCGGCGACCGGGTCAAGGCCGGCGACGTGCTCGCCCGGCTGGACGACCAGGACCAGCGCAACGCGCTGCGCACGGCCGAGGCGAACCTCGCCTCCGCGCAGGGCGAGCAGGTGCAGGCCCGCAACGAGGAAGCCCGCAAGAAGGAACTGCTGGCCAACGGCAACACCTCCCAGGCGCTGTACGACGCGGCATTGCTCAGCATGCGCACGGCGGACGCCAAGGTGGTGGCGACCCAGGCCGCGC
>JAEZPL010000431.1 GCA_023413605.1 Pseudomonadota bacterium | reverse complement strand
TGTAAAGGTGGCGGTCTGATGGCGCCCTTCGATGCTGCGGCGTTTCAGGACGCCACCGGTGTTTCACGTGAAACGCTGGACCGACTGGCCGCCTATGAGGCCACGCTGCGCAAGTGGCAGCCGAAGATCAATCTCGTTGGCCCCTCCACCCTGCCCGATGCGTGGCGGCGCCATTTCCTCGACTCCGCCCAGCTTTTTCCGCTGATCCCGGAAACGGCACGCGTGCTGGTGGACCTCGGCAGTGGTGCCGGTTTCCCCGGCCTTGTCCTCGCCATCATGGGTGTGCCGGACGTTCATCTGATCGAGAGTGACTCCCGCAAATGCGCCTTCCTGCGGGAAGCTGCGCGGGTGGCCGATGCGCGCGTGACGGTGCACAACAAGCGGATCGAGGCCGCTCCGGCCATCGCCGCGGATGTCGTCACCGCGCGGGCGCTCGCGCCCCTGAACGACCTGCTCGGCTGGGCTTATCCGTTCATCGGAAACCGGGGTGTCGCGATCTTCCCGAAGGGCCAAAATGTGGCGGAAGAATTGACCGATACCACCAAATATTGGATGATGCGCACCGAGCGTTTCGACAGCCGCACAGACCCCACCGGAACCATCCTGCGTGTGAGTGGTATCGACCGTGTCTAAGACCGCGACCCAGATGCATTCCCGCTCCGAGGCTTCCCGAGAGGCTGCCATGCCCGCCGCCCTGCCCTCCGCCCGCGTGATTTCCATCGCCAACCAGAAGGGCGGCGTCGGCAAGACGACAACGACGATCAACCTCGCCACCGCGCTCGCCGCCATCGGCAAGCGCGTGCTGGTGATCGATCTCGACCCGCAGGGCAACGCCTCCACCGGCCTCGGCATTCCGCGCGCCGATCGCCGCGTCGGCATCTACGACGTGCTGTTCGACGGAATGGCGCTGGAGGATGCCGCGGTGGTGTCCACCGTGCCGAACCTGTCGATCATCACCTCCTCCGTCGATCTGTCGGGTGCGGAGATCGAACTGGTCGCCGCCGACCGGCGCGAATTCCGCCTGCGTGAGGCGGTGGACAAGAGCGCGCTGGAATACGATTACGTGCTGATCGACTGCCCGCCGGCGCTTGGCCTGCTGACGCTGAACGCGCTGGTCGCCTCGCACGCCGTGATGGTGCCGTTGCAGTGCGAATTCTACGCGTTGGAAGGTCTCAGCCATCTGGTGCGGACCATCGAACGGGTGAAGCGCAGCTTCAACCCGGAGCTGGACATCCATGGTGTTGTGCTCACCATGTTCGACAAACGCAACAACTTGTCGGACATGGTCGCCGCCGACGTCCGCGGCTTCTTCGGGGAAAAGGTGTACGACACCGTCATCCCCCGCAACGTGAAGGTGTCTGAGGCGCCGTCCCACGGCAAGCCGGTGCTGATCTACGACATGCGCTGCCCGGGGTCCCAGGCTTATATCCATCTGGCGGGCGAAGTGCTGCGCCGTGAAAAGAGGCTGAACGCGTGATGGAGGAAACCAAACGTCCGGAAGCGGGAGCCCGCCGCGCCAGCCTCGGCCGTGGTCTGTCCGCCCTGTTCGGCGAGGCGGCCGACGATTACACCGCCATCGACAAGGTGCGCCAGAGCAAGCAGGTGCCCATCGAGTTCATCCACCCCGGCAAGTACCAGCCGCGACGGACCTTCGATGACGAGGCGCTGCAGGGGCTCGTCGAGTCGATTCGCGACAAAGGCATCCTTCAGCCTCTGCTCGTGCGCCGCGACTCGGATTCGGCGAACACCTATGAGCTGATCGCGGGCGAGCGCCGGTGGCGCGCCGCGCAGGTCGCCGGCCTGCACGAAGTGCCGGTCGTCATCCGCGAACTGACCGACCGTGAAGCGCTGGAAATCGCGCTGATCGAGAACATCCAGCGCCAGGACCTGACGCCGCTCGAAGAGGCGGAAGGCTACCGGCGCCTGATGGAAGAGTTCCAGCACACGCAGGAGGATCTGGCGCGGTCGGTGGGCAAGAGCCGCAGCCATGTCGCCAACATGATGCGCCTGCTGGCCCTGCCCGACCCGGTCAAGGGCTTGGTGCTGGACGGCGCGCTCTGCGCCGGCCACGCCCGCGCGCTGCTCACCGCGTCCGACCCGGTGTCGGTGGCCCGCGAGGTGGTCAAGCGCGGCCTCAACGTCCGCCAGACCGAAGACCAGATGCGTGGCGGCGTGCCCAGCAAGCCGAAGAAGGCCGGCGGCGGTTCCGCCTCGGGTGATCCGTCGCTGAAGGACGTCGATCTGGTGAACCTGGAGGAGGAGATCTCGGCCCGCATCGGCCTGAAGGTCGCCATCACGCCTCAGGGCAAGACCGGCGGCACGCTGACCATTCATTACCGGACCCTGGACCAGTTGGACGACGTTCTGCGCCGCCTGGGTGGCGGGGAATGAAAGCGCCGTGATCAGCGCGGAGGCCACCCACGCCGGACAGGCGGCCTACAAGGCCTGGGTTCTGAAGTGGGTGTACGACGCGCTGGTCCTGGGCTTTTCCAACCATCGTCTCTGGGGATGCCCGACGACGCGCCTTCTGGACCTTTACGACACGAACGTCACCAGCAACCATCTTGACGTCGGTGTTGGCACCGGCTGGTATCTCGACCACTGCCGCTTTCCGGATCCCGAACCGCGGCTGGCGCTGATGGACCTAAATCCGAACAGCCTCGCCTTCGCGGCGCAGCGTGTCGCGCGCTATCGGCCGGAAACCCACCAGCGCAACGTTCTGGAACCGATCCGTTTCGACGATCCGGGCTTCGATTCAGTCGGGCTGATGTATCTGCTGCACTGCCTGCCCGGTCGGATGTCGGACAAGACCGTCGTCTTCGACCATCTGCGCCCGTTGATGAACCGTGGCGCGCTCCTGTTCGGCGCCACCATCGTTCAGGGATCCGCCCCGCGTGGTCCGATGGCCCAGCGCTTCATGGACGTCTACAACGCCAAAGGCATCTTTTCGAACCGCGGGGATACAGTGGAGGCGCTCGGCGAGGAACTGGCGGCGCGCTTCCCGCGACACGACGTGGCGCTGGTCGGTTGCGTTGCGGTGTTCCGCGCCTTTGCGGATTGACCCCCTGCCCTGCTGCCGGTCCGTCCTAGCGCCTGGCCAGTGACGCGAGCTGGAACAGCACGCGGGCGCAGATGGTCTGGTCGGGCATGTTGGTGCGCTTGCAGTCGGCTTCAGCCTCGACCAGCCGTTCCAGAGCCTGACGCACCAGCGGAGCCGGCCAGCGGCGCGCCTGGTTGATCAGGCGGGGCTTCAGCTTGAAGAACACCGGCGGACGCAGGGCCTCCACGGCGGCGTCTACGGACTTGCCGGACGCCACCACCCCGGCGACAAGCTGAAGACGCTGGAAATGGCGCTGGGCGGCGCGCAGGATCGGCACCGGGGACATCCCCTCGGCGAACAGCCGTGCCAGGGAGCGGTCGAGCGTGGGGAAATCGCCTTCGGCTGCCGCCCAGATCGGCTCGTCCAAGGAAAGCGCCGCGCTGTCGCCGACGCAGGCTTGCGCGTCCACCCGCCGGCCGCGCGTTTAGGACCCCAATTAGAGCGCCACCGT
>JAEZPL010000411.1 GCA_023413605.1 Pseudomonadota bacterium | reverse complement strand
GTTCAGGATGCCCCGATGAGCCCGCCGAAAACCGCCCATTCGCCCGCCCCCGATCACGTCCGCATCACGCGCGCGCTGATTTCCGTGTCCGACAAGACGGGCCTCGTCGCGCTCGGCCAGGCGCTGGCGGCCAAGGGCGTGGAGATCCTGTCCACCGGCGGCTCCGCGCAGCGACTGGCCGAGGCCGGCGTCCCGGTGAAGGAGGTCTCCGACCACACCGGCTTCCCGGAGATCATGGATGGCCGCGTGAAGACGCTGCACCCGCGCGTGCACGGCGGCATCCTGGCCCGCCGCGACATCCACGCGGACGCCATGAAGACGCACGACATTCCCCCGATCGATCTGGTGGTCGTGAACCTCTACCCGTTCGAGGCGACCGTCGCGAAGGGCGCGTCCTACGACGATTGCGTGGAGAACATCGACATCGGCGGTCCGGCGATGATCCGCGCCGCCGCCAAGAACCACGACTTCGTCACCGTGGTCACCGACCCGGAAGACTATGAGGCCGTTCTGGACGAGTTGGCGACGCATGACGGCGCCGTGACCCTGAAGCTGCGCCGTACGCTTGCCCAGCGCGCGTACGCGCGTACGGCCGCGTACGACGCCGCGATCTCCACCTGGCTGGCGGGCCAGCTGGGCGAGACCTTCCCGCCGCGCGTCACGCTGTCGGGCAAGCTCAGCCAGACCCTGCGCTATGGCGAGAATCCGCACCAGCAGGCGGCTTTCTACGTCACCGGCGAGCAGCGTCCGGGTGTGGCGACGGCCATCCAGTTGCAGGGCAAGGAGCTGTCCTACAACAACCTGAACGACACCGATGCCGCCTTCGAGCTGGTCGCGGAGTTCGAGCGCCCGGCCGTCGCCATCATCAAGCACGCCAACCCCTGCGGCGTGGCCCAGGGCGACAACATCCTGGACGCGTACAAGGCCGCGCTGCTGTGCGACCCGGTCAGCGCCTTCGGCGGCATCATCGCGGTGAACCGTCCGCTGGACGCCGCCACGGCCGAGGAAATCTCCAAGCTGTTCGCCGAGGTGGTGATCGCCCCGGACGCCGACGACGCGGCCCGCGCCCTGCTCGCCACCAAGAAGAACCTGCGCGTCCTGCTGACCAAGGACGTCCCGAACCCGGCGGAGCCGGGCATGATGATCAAGCAGCTGTCGGGCGGCTTCCTCCTTCAGAACCGCGACAACGGCCGCATCGACCCGGCGGAGCTGAAGGTCGTCACCAAGCGCGCCCCGACCGAACAGGAACTGGCCGACCTGCTGTTCGCCTTCCGCGTCGGCAAGCATGTGAAGTCGAACGCCATCGTCTACGCCAAGAACGGCGCCACGGTCGGCGTCGGCGCCGGGCAGATGAGCCGCGTGGACTCGGCCCGCATCGCCGCCATCAAGTCGGCCGAGGCCGCCAAGGCCGCCGGCCTGTCGGAGCCGCTGACCAAGGGTTCGGTGGTCGCCTCGGACGCCTTCTTCCCCTTCGCCGACGGCCTGCTGGCCGCCGCCGAGGCCGGCGTGACCGCGGTGATCCAGCCCGGCGGCTCCATCCGCGACAACGAGGTGATCGCCGCCGCGGATGAGAAGGGCCTCGCGATGGTCTTCACCGGAATGCGGCACTTCCGGCACTGAGCGAGCGATTGCCCTCTCCCTAACCCTCCCCCGCCCGGCGGGGGAGGGAAGGGGCCCACGAAGCTCTCGCGCAAGCAAAGCTTGCGCTGACGCGGCAGGCGGACCCTTTGGGTCCGCTGAGAGCGGGAGGGTGGGGGCAAACGTGGAGAGGTGTTACCGCCCGCGCGGGTTCAGCAGGCGCGCCATCATGCCGGTCGCTCCCGACGGGGGCTTTCCATCCTCCGACCCGTCCTCCGGCTTCAGGCGGCCGGTCGCCGCCATGGCGACGAGCAGGGCCGGGTGCAGCGAAGGATGGTGGTCGCCCACGCCGGCACTGCCGGCGGTATCCGGGCGTTGCGCGCGATGATCGCGGGCCAACGCCTCGTTGATGTGCGCGAAGGCCTCGATGTCCTTGATGTGCAGCATGTCCGTTCCGCCCTCCGGGCCGTGACTTATTGTGCGTCGCAGCAAATTGGAAGGTAGCAGCTTCCGCCGGTCGGATGCGTGATCAGGGTGCGGCGGACTGCCGCACCGTAGGCGATCCTGTCCGGACCGGTTCTCGAACCGTCAGCATAAGCCCAAAACCGACCAGGAAGAAACACACAACGCTCGCCATGCCCGCGCGCTGGCTGGCAAAGGCTTCCGTGGCGAGACCGAAGGCCAGCGGCCCCATGAAGCCGACCATGCGGCCGGTCAGGCTGTACAGACCGAACATCTCCCCCGCCATGCCCTCCGGCGCCAGTCGCGCCATCATGGACCGTCCGGCGGCCTGCGCCGGCCCGAAGAAGGCGCCGAGCCCCAGCGCCAGGATCCAGAACCACAGTTTTTCCGTCGCCAGCAGCAGCGGCACGCCGAAGGCGATCAGGCCCAACAGGCTGATCAGGATCGTCGGCTTGGCGCCGGCCCGGTCGTCAACCCAGGCGAAGCCGATGGCGCCGATGCCGGCCACCACGTTCAGCGCGATGGCGAACAGCACGATCTCTTCGAATGTCATGCCGAAGGCGTGGGCGGCGAAGATGCCGCCGAAGGCCGTGATCGTGTTGATGGCGTCACGGTAGAAGGCGCTGGCGACCAGAAAGCGGACGACGTTCTTGTACTTGCGCGTCTCCGCCAGCGTCCGGCGCAGCATCGCCACACCCTCGCGCGCCGCCTGCCCGATGCCGAGCCCGGTCGGCGGCGCGTCCGGCACCCACAGGAAGAAGGGCAGGGCGAACAGCGCGTACCACGCGGCGGCCAGCAGGGCCGTGGCGCGGACGGGCGCCTGATCCGCCGTGTCGAGCAGCCCGAACAGCGGGGCGGGCGACTTCACGAAGACGAACAGCGCGACCACAAGGCAGACCAGCCCGCCGAAATAGCCCACACCCCAGCCCCAGCCCGACAGGCGCCCCAGCATGGCCGGCGGGGCCAGCCCCGTCAGGCTGGCGTTGTAGAAGACGTTGGCCAGTTCGAAGGCGGTGGTGCCGATCACCACGCAGACCAGCGCGAACAGCGCATAGGACGGGTCCGGCTTCACCCACCAGAGCGCCGCGCTGAACAGCACCGTCAGGACGGTGAACAGCGCCATCCAGGGCTTGCGCCGCCCGGTGCGGTCGGCGATGGCGCCCAGCACGGGGCTGAGCAGCGCGATCGCCAGCCCGGCGATGGTGAGCGCCGCGCTCCATTTGGACGCTCCGGCCACCTCGTCCCCGACCACGCCGCGGGCGAAGTAGACGGAGAAGACGAAGGTCGTGATGATGGTGTTGTACGACGAGTTGGCCCAGTCGTAGAGGCACCAGGACACGATGGCGCGGCGGCTTGGCGCCTCGACGGTGTTGGTCATGTTGGAAAAATGTCTGCGGATCGGGAGGCATCACTCTAGCCACCCGGGTCCGGAGCGACAAGCTACGCCGTCTCCGGCGCCTTCTTGGACAGGTGCATGTCCCTCGTCTGCTTGATGGCCGCGTCGAGCTGCGATTCGAAGCCCTTGAACCAGGGTTGATCCTTCAGATCCTCCGCCGTCCGGATCAGGCCGTGGGTCATGCCGCGCGACGGGTCGTTGATCATCGTGTCCATGGCGGATTTGACCAGCTTCGCCAGCGGGTTGTCGCTGTCCAGGTTTTCCGGCTCGCCGGCCCCTTCGCGCTTCGCGTTCTTCCTGGCGAGGTCCCTGGCGGACTTGAGGAGCATTCCCACCGGGGTTCCGTCGCTCAGCTTCTCAAGCTCCTCCAACTCCTTGCGGGCGTTGCGGCGCGACGCCTCATAGTTCCACTGCGCCCCCGCCCGGTCCATCGCCCAGTCGATGGAGGTCTTTTCCTCGTCGCTGACCTTGTCCAGGAATTGGATGCCCGCCTTCATATGCGCGCTCATGTCGCCGTTGTACGGATCGACGAAGGTGCCCTCCAGCCGGGTCGGGCCGCTGTACAGGCCCATCGCCAAGCCTTGCTGCTGGATCATCATGGAGCGCGCGGTCTCCTGCTCCTCCTCGGAGAACAGGCCGCCGCTGTTGCTGCTGATGGCGTACAGGGACCGGCGGTCGAGATCGCCCATCACCGTGTTCCAGTCCCGGCCCTCGAAGGCGTTGGGGTCGAAGGGCTTGCCGCTGGCGTCCATGGCCTCGTACTGCGCGTCCATGCGGGCGCGGGCGTCCTTTGCGGCTTCCGGCAGGGTCTTGCCCGCCGAACTGGACAGGGCGCCGGGATCATCCACGGCGTCGGCCAGCGCGGTCACCGGTTTGCCGTCGCGTGTCGGGAAATAGGCGGCGAAGCGGGACACGGGGGCCTTGGCCGTCTCGGTCCCGTCGGTTCCGGAGACGCTCGCCATGACCGTCCGGGCCTCGACGGACAGGCTGACGATCACCGATGCGTTGCCGCCGTTCGGGGCCGTCGCCAAGCCTTTCGCCGGGCCGTTTGCTGGGGAGGATGCGCCCTTGTCCGCCGCCGAACCGGTCGCCTTGAGGGTCACGGTGGACGCGTATGCGGACGCTGCCGAAATGGACATGCGATCCTCCCCTTTTCTTCCGTCGATTGACGTT
>JAEZPL010000410.1 GCA_023413605.1 Pseudomonadota bacterium | reverse complement strand
TGCATCATTGTGCGCGTTGTGCAGCGAACCCACTCTGCACAACGCGCCCGAGGGCCGGATTGCCGCGCTGGAACAACGCGTTGTGCCGCTTTGTATGTGTACAGCCGATGTGCATCCGCTGCACAGTTCGCGCAGTCAGCCAATACCACAGCGCACAACGCACGACGATGGAAGGGGGTGGTGAAGGCGCACCGCGGGCGTCGGCGGGGTCATGGTATTGCAGCACCGGGAACAAAGCAAGATCGGCGCCGGCTGCGCGCTGGGCATGACGGGCTCGCCGTTGCCTTGGGGCTGCGTGCGGGGGGTGACTTAAGCAATGTCTCCGCCTTCGCCGTTGCGCGGAGCGGCCCCCGCCGGTAGTGTCCGCGCCATGACGGCGGACACCTTCCTGGATCGGCTGGCGCCCTACGCCTGCAACCCCGCGGACACGCGCGGGCGGCTGGTGGAGGAGCCGGAAAGCCCGACGCGCTCGTGCTACCAGCGCGACCGCGACCGCATTGTGCATTCCGGCGCCTTCCGCAAGCTGAAGTACAAGACGCAGGTGTTCGTCTATCACGAAGGCGACTATTTCCGCACGCGCCTGACCCACAGCCTGGAGGTCGCGCAGATCGCGCGTTCGATCAGCCGCACGCTGGGCCTGAACGAGGATCTGGCGGAGGCCGTGGCGCTGGCCCACGACCTGGGCCACACGCCCTTCGGCCATGCCGGCGAGGACGCGCTGAACGCCTGCATGGAGCCCTACGGCGGCTTCGCCCACAACGACCAGACGCTGCGCATCCTGACGAGGCTGGAACGCCGCTACGCCGAGTTCGACGGGCTGAACCTGACCTGGGAAACGCTGGAAGGGGTGGTCAAGCACAACGGCCCGCTCCTCCCGCTGCCGGACGGGGAGCGGCTGCCGACGACGCTGGCGGCCTTCCAAGGGCAATGGGACCTGGAACTGCGCACCAACCCGGGGGCCGAGGCTCAGGTGGCCGCCCTGGCGGACGACATCGCCTACAACAACCACGACATCGACGATGGCCTGCGCGCCGGCCTGTTCACCGTGGACGAGGTGGCGGAATTGCCCCTGGTCGGGCCGGTGGTGCGGCAGGTCTGCGACAAGTACCCGAATCTGGAGCGGTCGCGCCTGATCCACGAAACAATCCGGCGCATGATCAACAATATGGTCACGGACCTGTTGAATGAGACGCGGCGACGGCTGGACGTGTACAAGCCGGCCAGCGCCGCGGAGGTGCGGGCGCTGCCAACGCCGGTGGTCAGCTTCTCCGACGCGATGTTCGAGGCGCAGCGACCCTTGCGGGCCTTCCTGCGGCAACGCATGTACCGCCATTACCGGGTTAACCGGGAGATGAGCAAGTGCAAGCGGGTGGTCGCCGCACTGTTCGACCTGTTCATGGCCGAGCCGAACACACTGCCGACCCAGTGGCAGGCCGATGTCACGGCGCTCGGCGGGGACACGGACAAGACGGTGCGCGCCCGGCTGGTGGCCGACTACATCGCCGGGATGACCGACCGCTATGCGCTGGCCGAATACGGCCGCCTGTTCGACATGGACGCCAAGACCTGACCGCTTCGCATCCTGATGCCCAGCCCTAAAAGCGCAAGAACCAAACAAATGAACATTTTCAAGGCCTTCGAGAACGACATTCGCAAGCTGCTGGAAGAGTTGGCCAACGAGGGCCAGATTCCGGCGGGGCTCGACACCAGCCGCCTGACGGTGGAACCGCCGCGCGAGGCGGCGCACGGCGACCTGTCGACCAACGCGGCGATGATCCTCGCCAAGCCGGCGGGCAAGCCGCCGCGCGCTTTGGCGGAACTGCTGGTGGCGAAGCTGAAGGCCCGCCCGGACGTGGCGAGCGTCGAGATCGCCGGGCCGGGCTTCGTGAACCTGCGCCTGTCGGCCGACGTGTGGCGCGACCGCATCCGCGACGTGCTGACCGCCGGCACGGCCTATGGCGACAGCACGCTGGGTGGCAACGAGCCGGTGAACGTCGAGTATGTGTCGGCCAACCCGACCGGTCCGCTGCACGCGGCGCATGGCCGCGGCGCCGTGTTCGGCGACGCGCTGGCGGCGCTGCTGGAGAAGGCCGGCTATGCGGTCACGCGCGAATACTACATCAACGACGCGGGAGCCCAGGTGGACGTGCTGGGCCGTTCCACCTTCCTGCGCTACCGCGAGGCCCTGGGGGAGGACATCGGCGAGATTCCGGCGGGCCTGTATCCCGGTGAATATCTGAAGGAGGTCGGGCAGGCCCTGGCCGAACGCGACGGCAACCGCTGGGTCGGCACGGACGAGTCCGAATGGCTGCCGGCCTGCCGCGACTTCGCCATCGCCACGATCATGGAGTGGATCAAGGAGGATCTGGGCGTCCTCGGCGTCCGCATGGACGTCTACAGCTCCGAACGCGCGCTGGTGACGGCGGGCGCCGTGGACACGGCGCTGAAGGCGCTGGAGGATCGTGGACTGATCTATGTCGGCGTGCTGGAGCCGCCGAAGGGCAAGAAGCCCGACGACTGGGAGCCGCGCCCGCAGACCCTGTTCAAGTCCACCGACTTCGGCGACGACGTGGACCGGCCGCTGAAGAAGTCGGACGGGTCTTTCACCTATTTCTCGAACGACATCGCCTATCACCTTGATAAATATCGCCGCGGCTTCGGCAGGCTGATCGACGTCTGGGGCGCCGACCACGGCGGCTACGTCAAGCGCATGCAGGCGGCGACCACGGCCATCACCGAGGGCAAGGCGTCGCTGGACGTGAAGCTGTGCCAGCTCGTCCACCTGATGAAGAACGGCGAGCCGGTGAAGATGTCCAAGCGCGCGGGCACCTTCGTGACCCTGCGCGACGTGATCGAGGAGGTCGGCAAGGACGTCGTCCGCTTCATCATGCTGACCCGCCGCAACGACCAGACGCTGGAATTCGACTTCGCCAAGGTCGTGGAGCAGTCGAAGGACAACCCGGTCTTCTACGTGCAGTACGCGCACGCCCGCTGCCGTTCGGTGCTGCGTCACGCGGCGGCGGCCATGCCGGGCGCCGACCTGTCGCTGGCGGCGCTGGCGGCCAAGGCCAACCTCGCCCGGCTCGACACCGAGGAGGAGATGGCGCTGGCCAAGCGCATGGCGACCTGGCCGCGTCTGGTGGAATCGGCCGCAGACGCGCACGAGCCGCACCGTGTCGCCTTCTACCTCTACGACCTTGCCAGCGATTTCCACGCGCTGTGGAACAAGGGCCGCGACGATGCCAGCCTGCGCTTCCTGATCGACGGCGATGAAGAGGTCACGGTGGCCCGTCTGGCGCTGGTCAGCGCGGTCGCCACGGTGATCGCGTCCGGCCTTGCGGTCATGGGCGTGGAGCCGGTGGAGGAAATGCGGTCATGAAGTATGAGGGCGATGTCAACTACGCCACCAACCCCTACGGCACTGCGCCGAACCGGGGAGGCCGGCGCGGTCTGCTCGGCCTCGGGATGGCCGTGGTCGGCATCGTGGCCTTCGCCGGCGCCATCCTCGTCACCTACGGCAAGGGCGACCACGCGTCACCGGACGGCGGACCACCGCTGCTGACCGCCGACACCACCCCGATGAAGTCGCGTCCGGAACAGCCCGGCGGCATGGAAGTGCCGCACCAGGACAAGCTGGTCTACGAGCGGCTGAACGAGCGTGGCGTCAAGACCAACGTCGAGCGGCTGCTGCCGCCGCCGGAGGAGCCGCTGCCCCGCCCGGTGGTGACCCCGCAGAT
>JAEZPL010000409.1 GCA_023413605.1 Pseudomonadota bacterium | reverse complement strand
GAACCGGACAGCATCATGGTCTGGACAGGGCGTCCAGCATGAAGGCCGGCAGGGCGAAGCTGGCGGCGTGGATGTCCGGCGTGTAGTAGCGCGTCTTCAGCCCCGCCGCCGCGAAGCGCGGACGGATCGCGTCCGCCGACTGGCGGCGCAGCGACTCGTCGTCGGTTGCCCAGCCGAAGGCCATGAAGCCGCCGTAGTAGCTGGGCACCGGCGCCACGAAGAAGCTGGCGTCCCGGAACAGCGTTCCGAGCCGCCGATGGCTGTCCTTCAGCTCGCCGGGCTGGAAGAAAGGCACGCCGTTCTGCGTGACCAGCACGCCGCCGGGCGTCAGCCGCGCCTTGCAGTCGCCGTAGAACTCCTCCGTGAACAGCACCGCCCCCGGCCCGTGCGGGTCGGTGGAATCGACGATGATCACGTCGAAGGTCTCGTCGGTGTCCTTCACGAAGGCGCAACCGTCGGCGATCACCAGATTGGTGCGCGGATCGTCGAAGGCCCCGGCGCTGATCGACGGCAGGTGCGCGATGGACAGGTCCACCACGCTGCGGTCGATCTCCACCATCGTGACGCGCTCGACGGTCCCGTGCTCCAGGCAGCGTCGCAGCATGCCGCCGTCGCCGCCGCCCACGATCAGCACCCGGCGGGCGCGCCCATGGGCCAGGATCGGCACATGGGTCAGCATCTCGTGGTAGACGAACTCGTCGCCCTCGGTGGTCTGGACGACCCCGTCCAACGCCATGACGCGCCCCAGGACCGGGTTCTCGAAGATCACCAGGTCCTGAAGGTCGGTCTTGTCGCGGTAAAGGACGCGGCCCATGCGGAACCGCTGGGCCACATCCGGGTAGAGCGTCTCGTCGTACCAGTCGGAATGAGGCCCGTCGGAACGAGGTTCCTTGCCCGTCATGACCCGGTTTCGCCGCGCAGCAGCTCGTCGCACTTCACGCCCGTGGGCTTGAAGGCGCGTTCCAGCACCGGGATGGCCTTCATGGGCTGCGCGTCGCCGCACATGAAGATGTCGAGCGCCGCGTAGCCGCGCTCCGGCCAGGTGTGGATGCTGATGTGCGACTCGGCCAGCACCGCCACGCCGGAGATGCCTCCGTTCGGCGTGAAATGGTGCAGATGGATGTGCAGGAGCGTCGCCCCCGCAACCTCGACCGACTCGATCAGCGCGGCGCGGACGTGATCCAGCTCATCCAGGCGCTCCGCGCCCCATAGGTCGATGATCAGATGCGTGCCGGCGAAGACCTTTCCATCGCGGGCGATGAAATGGTCCTTGCGATCGCAGTCTTCCGAACCGTTCTGGGAATCCTTCCAAGGACCCGTGGTAACGTTTGTCCGGTCGGTGGTGTGACCTTCCGCTTGGGCTTTCCTTGGAGCATTTCCCAAGTCCATCCCCAATTGGAAGAGAGAAGCGGACTTCGCCATCGTTCTCCCCCATCAGCAGATGTTCCGCACGGTCGCGGAGAGGGGCGGCATATGGGACAAATCGCCACATAAATCAACAGGATTTTACTCCGCGCGACATTTTAGGCTTTTGCCGTCCCTTGGCGAAGGCTTTGCCGAAGGCGCATAATCGCACTGTTTTCACGGCTTGATCCCGCCGTTTCACCGGCCAGTCCCGTCCCGTTCCGGAGCCAGTCCGCTCATGAACCGCAAACCCCTGATCGGCGTTCCCGCCTGCGCCCGCATGATGGGCGAGCACCCCTTCCACGTCGTCGGCGACAAGTACGTGCGCGCGGTGTCCGACGGGGCCGGCGCCATGCCGCTGCTGATCCCCGCGCTGGGAACGGCGCTGGACATGGAGGATATCGCCGGGCGCCTGGACGGCCTGCTGATCACCGGCAGCCCGTCCAACGTGGAGCCGCACCGCTACGGCGGCACGCCCAGCGAACCGGGCACGCTGCACGACCCGGACCGCGACGCCACCACCCTGCCGCTGATCCGCGCGGCGCTGGAAATGGGCGTGCCGCTGCTGGGCATCTGCCGCGGTTTCCAGGAACTGAACGTCGCGCTGGGCGGCACGCTGCACCAGGCGGTGCACGACCAGCCCGGCTACGGCAACCACCGCGAGGACAAGGCGGCGCCGCTGGCCGTCCAGTACGGGCCGTCCCACAGCGTCCGGCTGGCACCGGGCGGCGTGCTGGCAAAGCTGGCCGGCGGTGCGGCGGAGGTGCCGGTGAATTCCCTGCACGCGCAGGGGATCGACCGGCTGGCGGATGGCCTGATCGTGGAGGCGACCGCCCCCGACGGTCTGGTCGAGGCGGTGCGGGTCACCGGTGCGCCGGCCTTTGCGCTGGCCGTGCAGTGGCACCCGGAATGGCGGTTCTGGGAAAACCCGTTGTCCGCCGCGTTGCTGCGGGCCTTCGGCGCCGCCGCCGCGGAGCGGGCACGGCGGCGCAGCGCCTGAACGGCGCCCCCGAATCGCGGGCAAAACAAGAGGCAGCCCGGAGCAATGGTGTCCGGACTGCCTAAATTCAGAACTGTAGGCGCTTGAAACTGCTGGCCAATCCAGCGTGCCTAAGGATTGGGCACGCCGGTTCCGATCAACCGGCTTTCGAGACGCGACGCAGGAAATCGATGAACTGGGCCTGCTCCTGCGGGGAGAGGTCCTTCACCATCGCCTTGTCGTGCGCTTCGATGCGCGGAATCAGTTCATCCAGCAGCTTCTCGCCTTCCGGCGACAGGCGCAGCGCGTAGGACCGGCGGTCGTTCGGCGACGGAGCCCGGATCACCAGCCCGCGCGACTCGAGGCGGTCGATGACCGCGACCATGGTGGAGCGATCGATGCCCACCGCAGCGCCCAGATCGGACTGCGACAGGCCCTCGTTCTCCTTGATCATGATCAGCACGCCGAACTGGCCCGGCGTGATGTCGTGCGGCGCCACGGCGTTCTGGAAGCTCTGGAACACGGCCACCTGCGCCTTGCGCAGATTGTAGCCGACCAACTCGGGCAGCGGACCCAGAGCCATCTTGCCGGTCTTGCTGGGACGCTGGCGGGTGCGCCGGTCCCCGGAGGTGGAACGGTCGATGTCAGTCAACGGAAGAGCCTAGTTTATTGACTTGTCTATTGGCCGTGTAAAATGCAGGCAAGTGCCACTTTTGTCAGCAAGAACAACGCAATCCATTTCGATTGCATGGCACCCATTCCCGTTACGCATTGGTGGGCTAACGACTTGGAACCACCTCTAGAGGCAAGAAGTGACCGCGTCCCCCCGCCAACGGGCATGCCTGACGCGGTTGCCCTCAGCCGGTCTTCCCCTGCCGCCTGCGGGATCCGAACAGGAGCTTCCGACGCCCGGTCTCCCCCAGACCGGGCGTCTTCGCGTCCGGGCGACTTCGTCTCGGGGGTTGGGCAAAGCGGCCCTGCACCTCTTTGGAGACTTTCAAGTCTTGGTGGCCGGCGGGCTTTCCGCTAGGTGTTGGATGCCCGAGCATTCAGCCCAAAGAGAGGCGCGCCATGGCCTACGCCATCCCCTTGTGGACCCAGCCCACCGTTCCGGTGACCGGCGACAATCCTTTCCCGGTCCGCCGCATCTACTGCGTCGGCCGCAACTACGCCGCCCACGCGCGCGAGATGGGCGCCGATCCGGACCGCGAGCCTCCCTTCTTCTTCATGAAGCCGGCCGACGCCATCGTCGCCGACGGCAGCGCCGTCCCCTACCCGCCCAAGACCGCCAACCTGCACCACGAGATCGAACTGGTCGTCGCCATCGGCAAGGGCGGCCGCGACATCCCGGTGGACAGCGCGCTGGACCACGTCTACGGCTACGCCGTCGGCCTGGACATGACGCGCCGCGACCTGCAGAACGCCGCCAAGAAGGAAGGCAAGCCCTGGGACATGGGCAAGGGCTTCGACCAGTCCGCCCCCTGCGGCACCATCCGCCGCGCCGCCGACATCGGCCACCCGGACAAGGGTGCGGTGACCCTGTCGGTGAACGGTGACCTGCGCCAGAAGGGCGACCTGTCCGACCTGATCTGGACCGTGTCGGAAACGATCTCCTACCTGTCGGGCCTCGTGGAGCTTCAGCCGGGCGACCTGATCTACACCGGCACGCCGGAAGGCGTGGCCGCCGTGGTGACCGGCGATCGGCTGGAAGGCGCCGTCGAGGGCGTCGGCACCCTGACCATCACGATCGGATAAGACACCGGAATGCGCATCGCCACCTGGAACATCAACTCCGTCCGCATGCGGATGGAGTTGCTGCTGCGTCTGATCGACGAGACGCAGCCCGACGTGATCTGCCTGCAGGAGACCAAGGTCGTGGACGCGGACTTCCCGTTCGCGCCGCTGGCCGACAAGGGCTACGTCCACGCCCACGTGCACGGGATGAAGAGCTACAACGGCGTCGCCATCCTGTCGAAGCTGCCCTTCGGATCGCGCGACGTGCAGCACTGGTGCGAGAAGCAGGACTGCCGCCACGCCATCGCCGAGCTGCCGGGCGGGATCGAGCTGCACAGCGTCTACATCCCCGCGGGGGGCGACATTCCAGACCCGGAACAGAACGACAAGTTCGCCCACAAGCTCCGGTTCGTGGACGAAATGACGGAATGGTGGTCCACCCGGCGCGGCCCGGACCGGCGCATGGTCATGGTCGGCGACCTGAACATCGCACCGCTGGAAAACGACGTGTGGAGCCACAAGGAGCTGCTGAAGATCGTCTCCCACACCCCGATCGAGGTGGAGAAGCTGACGGCGATGCAGAATTCCATCGGCTGGGTGGACGCGGTGCGCCACTTCGTTCCGCCGACGGAAAAGCTCTACACGTGGTGGAGCTACCGCGCGAAGGACTGGGCGGCGTCGGACCGCGGCCGGCGCCTGGACCATATCTGGGTCACCCCGCCGCTGAAGGACAGCCTGAAGGGCTACCGGATTCTCCGTGACGCCCGCGGCTGGGAGCCGAAGCCGTCCGACCATGTCCCGGTGATCGTGGATTTGGACGTTTAACAACCAAGTGCACAATTCACCACAAAGACACAAAGGACACAAAGAACGTCACGAAGGCTTTCCAATCTCATGGAAGGATCGGCAATATGCCGAAGCGCTCTTGGTGAAATTCTTTGTGCCTTCGTGTCTTTGTGGTGAAGTTTTTTCTATTCGATCAGCGGCACATTCATCGCGACCACCTCCGGCGTTCCGTCCGCCGCCAGCCGGAAGCGGTGGGCGCAGCCGTCCACCAGCCGGTGTTCGGGCTTGCTCACCATGTCCCAGCCGGTAGCCAGCGCGTAGAGCGCGCGCATGACGCCGTTGTGGGCCACGGCGCCGGTGGGACGGCCGGTGGCGGCCACCTCGGCCAGCCAGGGCTTCAGGCGGTTCTGCACGTCGCGCGGGCTCTCCCCGCCCGGCGCGTGGAAGTCGAGGCCGAGCTGCTCGTGCTCGGCCGTCATGGCGCCGCTCGCCCGCAGGTCGGCCAGCAGGCAGCCTTCCCACTCGCCCCAGTTCATTTCCACCAGCCGAGGCTCCGACTCGGGGTCGAGGCCGAGCAGGTGCGCGGTCTCCCAGGCACGGCGCTTCGGGCTGGCAACCCAGCGGTAGCTCCGCACGTCCGGCGGCAAGCGCCAGGTCGCCACTCGGGCACGGCCGGCGTCGGACAGCGGCTCGTCCACACGTCCTTGAATGCGGCCGACGGCGTTCCAGGCGGTCGGTCCGTGGCGCAGGATGATCAGATCGGTCATGGCATCCCTGTTAGCACGACGCGACGGACCAGCCCATCCAGCGCGCGCACGGCCATGGAAAAGTCGTGATCCGCCGCGGCGATGCGGCGCGCGGCCTCGCCATAGGCGCGGCGGCGCTCCGCATCGCGCAGCAGCGACTCGACGGCGGCGGCAAAGGCCACCGGGTCGCCGACCGGAGGCAGCAACCCGCCGACTCCATCACGCACCACATCCGGCACCCCGCCCGTGCGTCCGGCGACCACCGGCAATCCGGCGGCCTGCGCTTCCAGCAGTGCCATGCCGTAGGCCTCGTTGACGGCCGGCCAGACCATCAGGTCCGCCGCCGCGTACAGCGCCGCGAGGTCGGACAGGGTCTGCTGGCCGAGGAAGTGAACGCGACCGTCACAGCCATTCCCGAACAGCGTCTCGATTCGGGAGCGGGCGGGGCCGTCGCCGACGATGAGGAGGTGCGGGGCGGATGATGCGCTTGCCCCCACCCCGACCCTCCCCCGCTCTCGGCGGACCGGAGGTCCGCCTGCCGCGTCAGCGCAAACCAGAGGTTTGCGCGAGAGCTTCGCAAGGGAGGGAGTTAATGCCTCCGCCAGGATCGCGTAGGAG
>JAEZPL010000524.1 GCA_023413605.1 Pseudomonadota bacterium | reverse complement strand
CATTGACGAGGAAGTGCGCGGCGGCGTCATCATCCTGCGGCCGGCGGGGCGCATCGGCAGCGAGAACGCCCGCGCCTTCGAAGCGCGGCTGATCGACGCGGTGGACCCCGGCCCCGCCAAGCTGGTGATCGACCTGACGGAGGTGACGCTGCTGACCTCCGCCGCTCTGCGCTCGCTGCTGAAGGCCGCCAAGCGGGCCAAGCCGGCCGGCAGCCGGATCCTGCTGGCCGCCATGCCGGCCCCAGTGCGCGCCGTGTTCGACGCCAGCGGTTTCTCGTCCCTGTTCGAAAGCCACCGTAGCGCCGACGCCGCCGTCGCCGCGCTGCGGTGAACGCGGGGCCTCTGCACATCGGGGCGCCTGTAAATCAGGTGTGCGGATAAGGAGCTAAAGCGGATTTAGATCCGCTTTGGACCGCGACCGCGGTCCCGGCCTCTCGCGGGACCTTCGTTCCCGCTGGCGGCAGGCGGATGCCTCTGGCATCCCCGGAGAGCCGGCGAATGAGGCCATATGAATCTAAAGCGAATAGCCATTCGCTTTAGTCCAGATTGCGAAGACTGGAATCGTAGAACTGCTGCGCAATGATGCTTTTCACAAGAGCATCGACCGTCATGCTCATATAGCGCGCACGCCGCTCCAGCCGTTTGTACACGTCGAGCGGCAGTTCAAGCGTGACGTTGACCCTGCTGGCGTGGGGATAATCCGACATTTCCCCTCTCTATCTCTGCGATCCGGGTCACGCCACGATAAGGCAGGCCCGCCACCGGATCCATGGCGCAGTCCGCGAGCCGCTCTGAGCAGTTGCGCCGCGGGGTTCCACCAATTTGGGAAAGGGGTTTGTGATGGAAAAAATTCACCACAAAGGCATAAAGGACACAAAGAATTTCACAAAAGGACCTTGCTCCGCGGTCACACCGCAAAATCCCGAACGCCCTTTATGACTGTCTTTGTGCACTTTGTGTCTTTGTGGTGAAAATCCCTCAGCCCTTTCAACGCCCTTTTGCGATCGCCTTCGCCACGTCCGCCAGGATCTCGTACGACCGCAACCGCGCCCCGTGGTCGTAGATGGCCGAGGCCACCATCAGTTCGTCGGCGCGGGTCCGGGCGATGAACGCCTCCAGATCGCGGCGGATGGTCTCCGCCGATCCGACGAAGGAGCAGGCCAGCATGTTCGACGCCTGCGCCTTTTCCATCGGCGACCAGTAGCTTTCGATGTCGTCGATGGGCGGCGGCAGTTGCCCGCGCGTGCCGCGCACCATGTTGGCGAAGGTCTGCTGAACCGTGGTGAACAGGCGCCGCGCCTCCGCGTCGGTGTCCGCCGCGAACACGTTCACCCCCACCATGGCGTAGGGCCGGTCGAGCTGCGCCGAGGCCGTGAAGGACTCCCGGTACAGCTCCAACGCCTGCATCAGCGCGTCGGGCGCGAAGTGCGAGGCGAAGGCGTAGGGCAGCCCGAAGGCCGCCGCCAATTGCGCGCCGAACAGGCTCGATCCCAGGATCCACAGCGGCACGTTCGTGCCGGCGCCGGGGACCGCCCGCACCCGCTGCCCGTCCTGCACCGGGCCGAGCAGGGCCTGCAATTCCAGCACGTCGTGGGGGAAGTTCTCGGCCGTCGCCGGGTCGCGGCGCAGGGCGCGCAACGTCAGCTGGTCGGTGCCGGGGGCGCGCCCAAGCCCCAGGTCGATGCGGCCGGGGAACAGCGATTCCAGCGTGCCGAACTGCTCCGCGATGACCAGCGGCGAGTGGTTCGGCAGCATGATGCCGCCCGCACCGACGCGCATCGTCCGGGTTGCCGCCGCCACCTGCCCGATGACGACCGAGGTCGCGGCGCTGGCGATGCCGACCATGTTGTGGTGCTCGGCCAGCCAATAGCGGTTGTAGCCCAACGCCTCCGCATGGCGGGCGAGGTCGAGCGTGTTGCGCAGCGCGTCCCCCGGCCTGCTGCCCATGGGAATGGGCGCCAGATCGAGCACGGAGAAAAGGGGCGCTTTGGTGTCCTCAAGTGCCATGAGGCGTCATCCGATGTTGTTCAGATAGTCCTGCACCGTCCTGGCCAGGGGCGCACCCTCCGGCTCGAAGCGCAGCGACACGGAATTGATGCAGAAGCGCAGGCCGGTCGGCGGCGGACCGTCCGGGAAGACGTGGCCCTGGTGGCTGCCGCAGCGGGCGCACAGCGTCTCAACCCGCACCATGCCGTAGCTGGTGTCCTGCAACAGCTTCAGGTGGGCGTTGTCGAAGGGGGCGGTGAAGCTGGGCCAGCCGGTGCCGGATTCAAACTTCGTCCCCGCCTGGAACAGCGGCAGGCCGCACAGCTGGCAGCAGTAGGTGCCGGGAGTCTTGTTGTCGAGCAGGCTGCCGCAGAAGGGCGCCTCCGTCCCGTGGCTGAGCAGCACGTGACGCTCCTCGTCGGACAAGCGCGCTTCCAGCTGCCGGCGCTGGTCTTGCGTGGGCGGCGTCAGGTCGAAGCCGGAGGGCGAGGTCGGCGCTGTCTCAGGGGGCGTCGTGAGGGGCGTCGTCATGGGGGGCGGATCCTTTCGACATCGCGGTTCAACAGGGCGGGCCGAGGGGGCGGGCCAAGAAAGCGGCGGAATACCGGCCCATACATATTGGCGCAGCCCGTCCGGATGACACCCGGCGCCGTTTCGCTATCATCGATGCACAAATGGAATGGAGGGAGAAGCTCGACATGGGCACCATCGACAACAGCTCCATCGACAGCGGCTGGCTGGACCTCACCGCGTCCGACGGCCACCGCCTCCGCGGTTTCGAGGCCAAGCCACGCGGCACCGAAAAGGGCCGCATCCTGGTGATCCAGGAAATCTTCGGCGTGAACAACCACATCCGCAACGTCGTCCAGGACTACGCCGCCGAAGGCTACCGGGCGCTCGCCCCCGCCCTGTTCGACCGTGCGGAGCGCGACGTGGAACTGGCCTACGACGACGCCGGCATCCAGCGCGGCCGCGGCATCATTGGCAAAGTGTCGATCGACGACGCGCTGAAGGACGTCGAGGCGGCGCTGAAGCATCTGGGCGGCGACGGCTCCGCCGCCATCGTCGGCTATTGCTGGGGCGGCACCATCGCTTGGGCCGCGGCGTCTCAGCTCGGCGTCCGCGCCGCCATCGGCTATTACGGCGGCGGCATCGCCAACCGCCTGGACGACACCCTCCACGCCCCCACCCTGCTGCATTTCGGGGACCAGGACCACGCCATTCCCCTAACGGTCGCCGAGGACGTGCGCAAGCGCCACCCCAGCACCATCGTGCACATCTACCCCGCCGGCCACGGCTTCAACTGCAACGAACGCGGCAGCTACCACGCGGAAAGCGCCGCGCTGGCCAAGCGGCGGACCCTGGGCCTGTTGCAAGCGGTGTTCTGAGCGATAGCCCTTCTCCCCTCCGGGGCGCGGAGCCGCCGGAGGGGAGAGGGAACAGGAAGAGGTCTTATACGGTCGGCGGATGAACACTTCCAGTGCCCGCCGACCGTCAAACCCGGCAGATCAATGCGTTAGCATTGATCGAGAGGGTGATACGGACGACGCCTTCAGGCGCCGTCCGTATTACGTCGCGACGTCCGGCTCGGTCCGCCCGGTGTGGCGTTCGATGCCCGCCAACTCCGCCGCCAGATCGGCCAGCGGCTTCAGCGCGGCCGCGGCCTCCAGCCCATGCTCGCCGCCGACCGGCTCGTACCGCTCGAAGTAAACGCGCAGGGTGGCGCCCGACGTGCCGGTGCCGGACAGACGGTAGACGATGCGGGCCCCGTCCTCGAAAGCGATGCGCAGGCCCTGCCGGTCGGACCGGCTGCCGTCCACCGGGTCGGTGTAGGAGAACTCGTCCGCCGATGCGACCGTCCGCCCACCCGCGACCGTGCCGGCCAGCGACGGCAGCTTGCCGCGCAGTTCGGCGATCAGCGTGTCCGCGGCCTCCTGCGGGATGGCCTCGTAGTCGTGGCGGCCGTAGTAGGTGCGGCCGAAGGTGCCCCAGTGCTCCGCCATCAACTCCGCGACCGACATGCGGCGGGCGGCCAGAATGTTCAGCCACATCAGCACGGCCCAGACGCCGTCCTTCTCCCGCACATGGTCGGCGCCGGTGCCGAAGCTTTCCTCGCCGCACAGGTTGATGCGCCCGGCGTCCAGCAGAGTGCCGAAGAACTTCCAGCCCGTCGGCGTCTCAAAGCACTGGATGCCCAGCTTCGCCGCCACGCGGTCCACCGCGCGGCTGGTCGGCATGGAGCGCGCCACACCCGTCAGCCCGCCCTTGAAGGCCGGCACATGATGCGCGTTGGCCGCCAGAACGGCGAGGCTGTCGCTGGGCGACACGAAGACGTTGCGGCCCAGGATCATGTTGCGGTCGCCGTCACCGTCCGACGCGGCGCCGAAGTCCGGCGCGTCCGCACCGAACAGGCGCTCCACCAACTCCGCCGCGTGGGCGAGGTTCGGGTCGGGGTGGTGGCCGCCGAAGTCCTCCAGCGGCGTACCGTTCATCACGGTGCCGGCCGGCGCTCCCAACCGGCGCTCCAGGATCTCCACCGCGTAGGTGCCGGTGACCGCGTGCATGGCGTCGAACACCATGCGGAAGCCCGACGCGAACAGGGCGTGGATGGCCGCCATGTCGAACAGCGATTCCATCAACTCCGCATAGTCGGCGACGGGATCGATCACCTCCACCGCCATGCCGCCGAGCGCCGTCTCCCCGATCCGGTCGAGGTCCAGGTCGGGCGATTCGACGGTCTTGTACTCACTGATCGTCTTGGAGCGCGCGAAGAAGGCGTCGGTCAGCGATTCGGGCGCCGGCCCGCCGTTGGCCGCGTTGAACTTCACGCCGAAGTCGCCGTCCGGTCCGCCGGGGTTGTGGCTGGCCGACAGGATGACGCCGCCGATGGCATTCCGCTTGCGGATGACGCAGGAGGCGGCCGGCGTGGACAGGATGCCGCCCTGCCCGACGACCACGCGTCCGACGCCATTGGCGGCGGCCATGCGCAGGATGGTCTGGACGGCCGTGCGGTTGTGATACCGTCCGTCGCCCCCAACGACGAGCGTCGCCCCTGCCAGCCCGTCCACGCAGTCGAAGATGGATTGAACGAAGTTTTCCAGATAGCGCGGCTGCTCGAAGGTCTTCACGGCCTTGCGCAGCCCCGAGGTGCCGGGCTTCTGGCCGTCGAACGGGGTGGTCGAGCGAGTGACGGGAACCACTGGATGTCCTTTCGTGATCATGTCTGCCCAACGCCGGTGCCGCAGCCCTGAAGCAACAAGGCGCTGACGACCGGAGCGTCCCCGCCACGATGCGCGGCTTTGCGCCCGTGATCAACAGCCTCAACGGCATCGGCCCAACAGCAAGGGGGCATCGGCGGCATCACCGGCGCAACGCGCCACATGGGGACGACGGACGCGGCGCACAGCGACGATTTCGCGACAGATCGCCGCTCTCCCGTGGCTGCCCTTCAGCGCACGGCGCAATCCGGCAGAATGCGCAAAACTAATTTTCCATCGACACGAGCATGCCGCCCGTTCCCGACGATCTCCCCGACACCGACAAAGCCCTGGTCGCCGCCGTCCGAAGCGGCGAGCCATGGCCGTCGGACCCAAAACGGCCGACGCCGGATGAACTTGCCGACCCGGAGTATGTGAAGGGCATGCCCGCGATTCGGGGCACGACCATCCGCGCCCTCTGCATCGGCCTGTGGGACGACATTCCGCTTCATCCGCAAGCATCGGCGTGCGTGTCGACGGAGACTTGGTTCTGTCCTTCGCTACCGTCCGCCCGCCGTTGATTTTGTGGAACTGCCACGTCTCCGCCTGCCCGAATTTTCTCCAAACCACTTTTCCCTTTCTCACCCTGTCCGGTAGCCGGTTGGAATACGGCCTGATCGGTGACCGTATGCGGGTTGATGCCGGACTCTTCTGCCGGGATGGCTTCACCGCAAAAGGCGATGTGCGCCTGCTCGGCGCTCAGATCGGCGGAGATGCGGATTTCAGCAAAGCCACTCTGGACAACCCTGGGTCCAATGCCTTGAGCGCCGACAGAATCCGAATCACGGGAAGTCTCTTCTGCCGCAATGGCTTCGTTACCAGGGGAAACGTCATATTGCCCTTGGCCAAAATCGACGGGATCTTCGAATGCAAACCGGCGACGTGGAGCGGCAGGCTTCAGATGATGCACGCCCGAGCCGGGCAATGGCGCGACAATTGGAACGGTTCGCGCTGGACCTGCGACGGCGAACCGCGCATTGATCTGCGGGATTTTTCCTACGGTACTTTCGGCGCTGCCCCCCAAGCACCGACGCCGAATCCCGCATCGCCTGGGTCAAGGCCTCGCTTGGCGACAGCTTCTCCCCTGGACCCTACGAAACGCTGGCCAACGCTCTCCGCGCCAGTGGCGACGACGAAGGCGCCAACACCGTGGCCTTGGAAAAGCGCCGCCACCAGACACGCCATCGCCTGCGCACTGACGTGCCCCCATCCCGGCGAACCCGTTTCCGCTTCGCGTTGACCGGTTTGGTCCTGGATCTCACAACCGGCTACGGATACCGGCCCTGGCGGGGCCTCAGGTGGTTATTGCGCTTTTTCGCCTTGGGATGGCTCGTGTTCTGGTTTGCGGGTCCCGTCACCTACGGTGGGGCGGGCATCATGAAGCCCGCCATTCCCATCGCCTATGTCCAGTCGCTCACCCGCTGCCAGCCCGGCGAGTTCGCCAAGGAGGAAGCCCCGTCCCTCTCCAAGGACAGGGCCTGCAACGCCCCCATCGCCGCGACGGCCCCGCTGACCAGCCACGCCATCGACTACGCCCTTCCCCTGGAATACCCGCCCTTCCGCGCCTTCTGGTATTCGCTGGATACGCTGATTCCGCTCGTCGATCTGGGCCAGGGCATGGCCTGGTCTCCCAGCCCCATTGACGGCCCGGAGAATGATTTTTGGGGATGGGCCGTCCTGGTCTATCTCTACTTCCACATCATCGCCGGCTGGGTGCTGGCGTCCCTGACCGTCGTGGCGATGACCGGCATCTTCAAGAAAAGCGATTAGCCGCGCGCCCACGCGCCATCAACGCGCGATGGCCGGGCGGTGGAGACTGGGGCAGATTTTTAAAAGGGGGATTTGTGGGCACTAAGCCCTTGAAAAGCTTGGAGCGGGTGAAGGGAATCGAACCCTCGTCGTAAGCTTGGGAAGCTTCTGCTCTACCATTGAGCTACACCCGCGCCGCCCCCTGTTTATAGGCGACGCTCACGCCGCTTTCAAGCGGTCCGAGCACGCCACAGGCGGGATTCGGTAAGTTTCCGGAATGTCGTGGCCAGCGGGGCCACGGTGCTAGGGATCAGGGTGGACACGCCGACCTCCACATCCGCAACATCGATAGAGGCAACCGCATCGCCGACCATCGGGGCGGTCTCCGCCTTGCCGACCATGCCTGCGGCACCGGCCAGCGCGCCAGGGACCAGTTCCAGGCCGAGGAAGCGGTCGAGGTCCACCGGACCCGGCAGGGCCATGCCCAGGGTCAAATCCCGCGTGAAGCCGAACCGCGCGTAATACGGCGCATCGCCCACCAGGATCACGGCCCTGTGCCCCAGCGCCGCGGCCTTGTTCAGGCTCATCCGGATCAGCTTGCTGCCGAGACCGCCGCCCTGGAGCCGTTCGGACACCGCGATGGGGCCCAACAGCAGCGCCTGCACCGTGCCGCCGATGGTCACCGGCCAATAGCGGATGGTGCCTTCCAGCACCTCGTTCCCCATCTCATCATGCTCGATGGCGACGAGGCTCAGCTCCGGGATCGGATCCACGCCGTCCCGCAGCTTGTAGGCGGTCTTCTTGAAACGATCGGGACCAAAGGACCGGTCGAGCAGAGCTTCGATGGCGGCAGCGTGCTGCGGCTCTTCGAGAGAGATGATCATGTCAGGGGTATTCCCGGCAGAAGACGATGGTCGAAGGCGGACCGCGCCGCCGCGCCGGGAGTTCGCCGGATCAGTGCCGGCGGAGGCCCGAAGCGTCCGCACGCGACCCAAGGACGGCCGCACCCGCGCACAGCGGGGCAAGGCTTCGTCGTCGGATGCGAATTTCGTGCGAACGCGGCATGGGCCGGGCTCATTGGCCGTTGCTGGGACAAACGCATATATCACTGCCGTACAGGGGGTTCAAGAGATCGTGGAAGGATCGAACCTTTACACGGCTGCATGGCTCGCAGGTGTGTCCTGCATGCATCGGCATGGC
>JAEZPL010000344.1 GCA_023413605.1 Pseudomonadota bacterium | reverse complement strand
CGTCACCGGGGACGCGCCGAAGGTGTCGGTCTCCACCATGTCCGCGCCGGCCTCGAAATAGCCGCGGTGGATTTCCCGCACGATGTCGGGGCGCGAAAGCGGCAGGATGTCGGTGCAGTTCTCGTGCCCCCAATAATCCTTCTCGACGTCGAGGTCGAGCGCCTGGATGCGGCTGCCGAACCCGCCGTCACAAAGCAGGACGCGGTCGCGGAGAGTGTCGAGAATGTGCGGCATGGGAAGGGTCGGGTCCGTATCAGGAAAAAGGTCGGTCGCAGTGACGTGAAAGAGGTCGTTCGGTGCAGTCAGTCGAGGCCGTGCCGGTTCACCGGCCACCAGTCTTCGGCCATGATGCTGTCCAGGTCATAAGGGCAATCGGCCGGCAGATCGGCCAATCGAAGGCCGTCGCGTTCCAGCCCCAAGGCAGCCACCTTGCGCGCGGACCGGTACAGGTCATTCCGGTCGATCTTTACGCGCAGGCTGGGGCTTGCCTTCAGGTCGCGCAGCACGCGGTCCCGGTGCTCGGCGACCGAAGCCTTCCATACGGCGCGCGGGTCGGTGGCGGGCGAGAATTCCAGCTTGAGAAGATGTTCGAGAACACGAATCAGGGAGCTTTCGACCGCCCGCGTTTCCGTTCTCCCCATACTCTCGACCTCCTCGGCCAAATTCTCCCAGTCGATGGGCGTGTTCAGCCGTTCGCGGGCCGCCTCGCGGAGAAGACGGGCCTGCTCCTGGGTCCAGGCGTAGAAGTCGTCCTCGTATCCGATCCGGCTGTCCATGGCCTTCCCTCCGCGACCGCGATTCCCCGCGTTCCCCTGCGCGCCACCCTAACATAAGGCGGAGCGCGGCGTCCTGCCGCGCCCCCTTACTGCACCGCCGGCTGCTTCGCCTTCACGCCGAGCATCCGGCAGATGGCGACGGTCAGGTCGGACCGGTTCAGGGTGTAAAAGTGAAATTCCTTGATGCCCTGGGCCTGGAGCGCCTGGCACTGGTCCGCCGCGACGGTGGCGGCGACCAGGTGGCGGGTTTCCGGGTCGGCGTCCAGCCCCTCGAAGGTCTCGGCCAGCCGCTGGGGCATGGAAGCGCCGCACTTGCCGGCGAACTCCACCGCGCGGGCGAAGTTGGTGATGGGCAGGATGCCGGGTACGATCGGCACGGTGATGCCGGCCGCGGCACAACGGTCCAGGAAGCGGAAATAGGCGTCGTTGTCGAAGAAGAACTGGGTGATGGCGCGGGTCGCCCCGGCGTCCACCTTGCGCTTCAGGTTGTCCAGGTCGAACTGGGCATCGGGCGCTTCCGGATGGCATTCCGGATAGGCGGCCACCGAGATCTCGAAATCCGCGACCTTCTTCATGCCCGCGACGAGATCCGCCGCGTAGGCGTAGCCGCCGGGATGGGGCGTGTAGCGGCCGCCCACCCCGCCCTCGGTCTCCGGCGGGTCGCCGCGCAGGGCGACGAGGTGGCGGATGCCGGCGTCCCAATAGGTGCGGGCGATGGCGTCGATCTCCTCGCGCGTCGCGCCCACGCAGGTGAAGTGCGCGGCGGCGGGGATGCCCGTCTCCTTCTGGATGCGGGTGACGGTGTTGTGCGTGCGCTCGCGCGTCGAGCCGCCGGCGCCGTAGGTGACCGACACGAAGGACGGCCCGAGCGGAGCCAGGCGCTGGATCGCCTGCCACAAGCTCTGTTCCATCTTCTCCGTCTTGGGCGGGAAGAACTCGAAGCTGACCGACGGGGTGCCGGACGTCATGGCTGGGCTCCGCTGGTGGAGAGGATGGACGTGTTGGCCGAAGTCTCGCCCTGCTTGGGGGCACCCTGCGCGGTTCGCACCGCCGGCCAGATGGAAACGGTGAGAGGCTCGCCGGGCAGATGCACGACCGGGCCGCAGTCCAGCCCGGCCTGACGGCACCACGCCGCGACCTCCGCGTCGGAAAAGCCCAGGCGGCGGTGCGCGTGTTCGGCGCGCAGGGATTCCAGCCCGTGGGGGGCGAAATCGACGATCAGCAGGCGCCCGCCGGGCTTCAGCACCCGCGCGGCCTCGGCCAGCAGGTCGGCTGGCGCCTCCGCGAAATGCAGCACCTGATGGACCACCGCGGCGTCGAAGGAACCGGACGGGAACGGCAGCTGGTACATGTCCGCCTGCCGCACATGGCAGTGGCGGAGCGCCGAATCCTCCAGCTTCGTGCGGGCGATGGCCAGCATCTCCCGCGACTGGTCGATGCCGACGGCGCGGCTGGCGCGCGGCCCCAGCACCTCCAGCATGCGGCCGGTGCCGGTGCCGATGTCCAGCAGTTCGCCCACGCCCTCCTCCGGGATCAGGCGAAGCAACGCCTCCTCCACCTCCCGTTCGGGGACGTGGAGCGAGCGGATCTCGTGCCAGCGGGCGGCGTTGTCGCGGAAGTAGCTGGCCGCTGCTTCGCCGCGGGAGCGCTTGATCGCCTCCAGCCGCTCCAGATCCAGCGTCAGCGTCGGGTCGTCGGCCGGGATGGCGGCCACCAGCACGCGGGCGAGATCCGCCGACGCGCCGCGCTCGGCCAGCCGGTAGAAGGCGAAAGTGCCCTCGCGGAAGCGGTCGAGCAGCCCGGCGTCGCACAGCAGCTTCAGGTGCCGCGACACGCGCGGCTGGCTCTGCCCCAGGATCTGGGTCAGCTCGGTCACCGTCAGCTCGCCATGGGCGCACAGCGCCAGCAGCCGAAGCCGCGTGGTTTCCGCCGCCGCCTTCAATGTCGCAAGCAGATCGTCCATCACCGCAGACACCGCCCTGCCACCCCCGGAACGCGCCGGAGCGCCATCGGGCCACCGCGGCCCGTCACCCTGGATACAGATATAAAGATATCTTTATGCAGCGTAAACACGTTTTCGCGCGCCGGCCGGTCGGACGGAGGCGAACGGCCGGACGCCATACGCGGGTCACCGCCATCCTACCACATTAGCGTGCCCTCGACCCGTGACCTCGCGTGGCGCGCTGGTCAAACGGCGACGCCTGTGTTAGTGGACTGAAGTGCTGGACATTGCGCGGAGTACCCCTCACGCCGTGGCCGGACCTGTTGCGCCTGTCTCCAACCGTCCGCTGGACATCGCTTGCAAGGCGGATGGGGGCTTTGGCGCTCCGATCAAAGTCGAGCCTCAAGAAAGAGCCGTCGCCGATGAAGCTGGCCAACCTTCCCCGCTCCCTCCTCCGCTCGGCCGCCGCGGCGGCACTCGCCCTGACCGTTGCGGGCTGCGCCAGCGCGCCCGGCACCAGCAACGGAGAGGTCACGGTCAGCGATCCGCTGGAAGTTCCGAATCGCTTCGTCTTCGCCGTCAACGAGACCGCGGATATCCTGCTGATCCGCCCGGTGACGGAGGTTTATGTCGGCGTGGTGCCCGATCCGGTGCGCCAGGCGGTGCACAACTTCATCCAGAACCTGATGGGGCCGCTGTACATCGCCAACAACCTGCTGCAGGGCAATTTCGAAGGCGCGCAGATCGCCACCGGCCGCTTCATGACCAACACCATCCTCGGCATCGGCGGCCTCGCCGACGTGGCGGCGGAGGCTGGGCTTCCGGAAAAGCCGGCCGACTTCGGCCAGACGCTGGGCGTCTGGGGCGTCGGTTCCGGCCCTTACATCGTCCTGCCGCTGCTTGGCCCGTCCAACGCGCGCGACGCGGTCGGCTATGGCGTGGACACGGTCGCGGATCCGTTCCGCATCTGGGGCAACGCCACCGACAACAGCGGGCTGATGGGTGCCCGCGCCGGGGCCGGGGGCGTCGACCGCCGCTCGCAGGTCCTGCGCGAGATCGACGATCTGCGCCGCAACTCCATCGACTTCTACGCAACGGTGCGCAGCCTGTACGCCCAGCAGCGCGCCACGGCGATCGGCGGCGGCGCGGCCCCCGCCACGCCGGAGTTCCCCGAGTTCGACGCCCCGGCGAAGCCGTAAGGAAGCAAACCGTAAGGATTGGCGAAATGCCGCGGATGGGCTGTTTGCGTTCGATGACCGTTGACAAAGCCCCCGCGGCAGCCACTTTTGCCATTCCATGCTGACACGTCGCCTGTTTCTCGTGTGCGCGGCCCTGCTCGCGGTGAGCAGCTGGGCCGTTCGACCCGCCACCGCCCAGTCGGCCGATCCGGGCGCGACCGCGTTCATCCAGAAGCTGGGGAACGAGACCGTCGCCACGTTCTCCAACAAGAGCCTGTCGCGGGAGCAAGCGGTCCAGCGCTTCCGCACCCTGCTCTACCAGGGCTTCGACGTGCCCTACATCGGGCGCTGGGTGCTTGGCCGCTATTGGAACTCCGCAACGCCGCAGCAGCAGGACGAGTACCAAAAGCTGTTCGAGCAGCTGATCGTTTCGACCTACGCCGACCGCTTCGTCGAATATTCGGGCGAGACCTTCCGAATCACCGGTTCCCGGCCGGAGGGCGAGAACGACACGATGGTCACCACCCAGATCGTCCGGCCCAACGGCCCGCCGGTCAACGTGGACTGGCGCGTGCGCAAACGCGACGGCACTTACAAGATCATCGACGTCGTCGTGGAAGGCGTCAGCATGGGTGTGACCCAGCGGCAGGAATTCGCCTCCGTCATTTCGCAGAACGGCGGTCAGGTCCAGGGCCTGATCCAGGCATTGCGGCAGAAGGTCGGCCAGCGGGGTTGAAACCCGGAGCGGCTCCGGCCGCTCTCCAACGACATCGGGGCCGCCTTCGGGCGGCCTTTTTCATGCGCGGAATTTCACGAACCCGCAACGCGCCGATGCCGTGACGAAGCACGCGGAACGGGTTATCTTCGCCGCCAATACCTCTTTCGTTACGCGACAGCGGACGCACCAAACCGATGCCCGACCGGACCCCGAACGAGATCGAAGAGATCAAGGCGATCATCGTCGCCCACCACGCGTGGCTGAAGCGCCGCGGCGGCCGGCGCGCCGACCTCAGCTTCCGCGACCTGTCCGGCCTCAATCTGGAGCGGGTCAATCTGAACGGGGCGAAGCTCGCCGGGTCCAACCTCGTGGGCGCACGTCTGATTCGGGCGGACCTGTCGCAGGCCGACCTGTTCGGCGCCGACATGGAAAACGCCAACCTGACCGCGGCGACCCTGATCGGCGTGGATCTGCGCGGCGCCAACCTGCACCGGGCCGTGCTGACCGACGCCAACCTGCGCGGCGCCGACTTTCGCGGCGGGTCCCTGATGGGCGGGTCCGGCGACGGCACGACGCGCGGCGACGGCGTCACCCGGCTGACCGAAGCGAAGATGGAGCGCTCCATCCTGGCGGGCGCCAACTTCACCGGCTGCGATCTCAGCGGCGCCGATCTCAACGACGCCGACCTGACGGGCGCGGACATGACCGCCGCCGTGCTCGTGGGTGCCGACTTCTGGGGCGCCACGCTCGACGGCGTCACCTTCGACGGAACGACCATCGACGAGGCGACGCTGGACCGTACCTACCTGCCCTTTCCGCTGGCGGAAACGGCGCTGGTCAAGCCGTCTTACAAAGCCATGCCGGCGGCCGAGTTCCTGGAGGCCGTCGCCGCCCACGAACGCTGGGTGGACAGCGGCGGCAAGGAG
>JAEZPL010000334.1 GCA_023413605.1 Pseudomonadota bacterium | reverse complement strand
ATCTGCGTCTGAAGCTGCTGGTCCCCGACCTGCCGCTGCCGGCCGCCCGGTCCAAGGGGCCGCGCTACACCCCGATCACCAAGCGCGGCGACAAGCCGGACGCCATCGCCTGGCTGCTGAAGCACCATCCGGAACTGTCGGATGCGCAGCTCTGCCGCCTGATCGGCACCACCAAGCCGACCATCGCGGCGGTGCGCGACCGCACGCACTGGAACGCCCCGAACATCAAGCCGCGCAACCCGGCCCTGCTGGGTCTCTGCACCCAGCGCGAGCTGGAAGAGGCGCTGGCGCTGGCCGTCCGCCGCGGCGGCATCCCCCTGACCCCGGAGGAGCGCGAGGCGCAGGACTCCGAGGAAGGCGGCTACGGCGACGACTCGCCCTATTCGGAGAAGCAGCAGGCGCACTGAGCGCCGCCCCCTCCCGCCCGCCTGTCGGCGGGCACCCTCCCCCTCTTCGAGGAGGAGGGGCAGGCGGCGGCAGTCCCCTCCCTCTCGAAAAGGGGGAGGGTTTAGGGAGGGGCAACTGTGCTCCCCCTATCCCTGGACGAGAGCACGCCGCCGCGCTAGATCTTGGCCATGACCGTTCCTTCCCGTCTTGTCGTCGGCATCAGCGGAGCCTCGGGCGTGATCCTGGGCATCCGGCTGCTGACCGTGCTGCGCCGAATCGGCGTCGAATCGCACCTCGTCGTCAGCCGCTCGGCGGAGGTGACGCTGGCCCATGAAACCGACATGAAGGTGGCGGAGCTGCGCGCGCTGGCCGACGTGGCCTACGCCGCGGCCGACATCGGCGCCGCCATCGCCAGCGGCAGCTTCCGCAACATGGGCATGATCGTCGCGCCCTGCTCCATCCGCACGATGAGCGAGATCGCCACGGGCGTGACCTCCACCCTGCTGACCCGCGCCGCCGACGTGACGCTGAAGGAACGCCGGCCGCTGGTGCTGATGGTGCGGGAAACGCCGCTGCACCTGGGGCACCTGCGCACCATGACGCAGCTGGCCGAGATGGGCGCGGTCATCGCGCCGCCGGTTCCCGCTTTTTACGCCAGGCCCCGGACCATCGACGATCTGGTCGACCACGCCGTGGGCCGCGCGCTGGATATGTTCGGGCTGGACGCAGGCATCGTGCGCCGCTGGGGCGAGCCGGCGGAAGCGAAGCCCGCGCCAGAACCCGAGAGTGTGGAAACCTGAAACGGTGTCCGCTATACCGCACTGACGCAGTCCGGTTAGGCCGGTTCGAAAAGGGGTGTCCGCGAGATGGTCAACAACAGCGAACAAGGTAAGCCCATCCGTCAGCTTCTGGCCGGCATCAAGGGCTTTCGAGCGCGTTATTACGAGCACCGCCCCGACAGCATGCGCCAGCTGGTTGAGGAAGGGCAGAAGCCCCAGGTCCTGGTCATCGGCTGCTCCGACAGCCGCGTCGATCCGGCCCTGCTGACCCAGGCGGAGCCGGGCGAACTGTTCGTGGTGCGCAACGTCGCCAACCTGGTCCCGCCCTACCAGCCGGACGGCAGCTATCACGGCACCTCGGCGGCGATCGAATACGCCGTCCGCGTGCTGAAGGTCGGGCACGTCATCGTGCTGGGCCACGCCTTCTGCGGCGGCATCCAGGGGCTGATCCGCCTGCGGTCGGGCGATCCGGATCCCAACGACTTCGTGTCGCCCTGGGTGTCCATCGCCAGCGCGGCGCTCGATCCTTACGCTCCGCCGCCCGACGGCGATGCGGACATGGAGCGCCGCAAGGCCGACCTGGAGCGGTTGCAGCAGAATCCCGACATGGTGGAGCGCGCCGCGGTCCGCACCTCGGTCGACAACCTGATGACCTTCCCCTTCGTGCGGGAGCGGGTGGAGGAGGGCACGCTGGAGATCCACGGCTGGTGGTTCGACCTGGACAGCGGCGATCTCTGGGCCATCGACCCGCAGACCAAGATTTTTCTGCCGGTCGAGTAAACGGCACCCGGCGAATCCTTCCCCATGGGCGCGCCGCAGCGCCCCGCTACAGGCAAAAACTGCCGACGCCCATGGGGAACAGCCGGGAACAGCCCGCGAATCCTTTGATTTCATGCCTTGTGCCGCTTGGCACGACCGTTGCTTTAGATCCCGCCGGAAACCTGATTCTGGGCGAAGGACGGCCGGTCCATGGGCATGACGACGATTCTCAACAATGGTGTCTTGGGGCTGACGGCGCAAAGCCGGGCGCTCGGCTCCATTTCGAGCAACATCGCCAACGCCGCGACCACGGGCTACAAGGCCACCGAGACGCAGTTCGCCGACATCTCGTTGCGCGACCGGTTCAGCAGCGGCAACGACCCCGGCTCCGGCGTATCGGCCTTCAACCGCCTGGATCATCGGGCCGGCACGATCTCGCAGACCGGGGTGACGACGAACGCGTCGATCCTGGGCAACGGGTTCTTCGTCGTCCAGGACGTCGATTTCGCGTCGGGTGAGACCTCCAGCCAGCCCACATCGCTTGAACTGACCCGCGCTGGCGACTTCTCCACCGACAGGGACGGGTATCTGGTCAACAGCGCCGGCAAGGCGCTGATGGGCTTCAAGCTGGATCCCAACACCCCGTCCGCCACCATCGGCAACGCCGCCAGCCTCGCGCCCGTGTCGCTGGAAGGGGTGACCCGCTATTACGAACCGACGTCGCAGGCCACGCTGTCGCTGAACCTGCCGCGAAGCCAGACGGTCGCCACCGCGCCCACCGTCGCCAACACCACCGCCGTCGCGGTCAATCTGGTCGACACGAACGGTGAGGCCGGCACCACGACCCTGCGTTTCCTCAAGACCGGAGAGGCGGAGGACGGCAGCACGACCTGGCAGGTCTACAGCGCCGGCACCACCGGTGCGGACGGCAAGGCGGCCGGCAACGTCACGACGGGCGACCCGTCGACGTGGCAAACGCTCGGCACGCTGAACTTCTCGTCCGACGGCACGCTGACCGGCGGCGCCACCGGCAGCCGCGTCGCCATGGCGGTCAACCCCGGCGGCAAATTCGGGCCGGTGAGCATCGACCTCGGCGCCTACGGCAAACCGGACGAGTCGATCACCACCCTCAAGGATCTGAACCCCGGCATCCGGCAGAGCCAGAACGGCATCGCCGCCGGCACCTACCAAAGCGCCGAACTGACCGCCGACGGCTATGTCGCCGCGACCTTCGCCGGCGGGCGCCAGCGCTATCTCTACCGCATTCCCGACGCCACCGTCGCCAACCCCCAGGATCTGGAGAGCGTGACCGGAACCGTGTTCCGGCCGACCACCGAATCGGGGGCGATCAAGCTGAACGCCTTCGGCAGCCGCAGCAACGGCACCGGTTCCGGAACGCAGACCGTGGGGGCGAGCCTGAATTCCGGCAGCGTCGAGGGGTCCAACGTCACCATCGAGACGCAGTTCACCACGCTGATCCAGGCGCAACGCACCTATTCCGCCGCGTCCAAGCTGGTGTCCACCGCCGACGAGATGACCCAGACGACGCTTACGCTGAAGGCGTAAGGCCCCGCAAAGCCTCGGCGACGCGGGCGGCCACGCCGGTCCAGTCGCCGACGCGGTCCTGCCGGAACAGGCGCGCCGTCGGGTACCAGGGGCTGTCGTCGCGGTCCAGCAACCAGCGCCAGTCCGGCGAGAAGGGCAGCACGACCCACAGCGGCACACCCAGCGCGCCGGCCAGGTGCGCCGGCCCGGTGCAGGACGAGATCACCAGATCCAGGTTCGCCATGATCGCCGCCGTGTCGGCGAAGTCGGCTACCTCCCGCCCCAGGTCGGTGAAGGAGGCCGGCAGGACCGCGCGCTCCAGATCCTCCCGCCCCGGCCCTTTCTGCAGACCGAAGAATCGCACGCCCGGCACGTCCAGCAC
>JAEZPL010000313.1 GCA_023413605.1 Pseudomonadota bacterium | reverse complement strand
ACCCTTCTCCCCAGTGGGGAGATGGGCTACTGGGGAGAAGGGTTACTGAATCGCCGCGACCACCGCGTCGCGGTCCAAACCGGTCTCGCCGATCACCACCAGACGGCTGCGGCGCGGCTCGTCGGCTTTCCAGAAGCGGTCGAAATGGGTCTGGATCCGGGTGCCCACGCCCTGCACCAGCAGGCGCATGGGCTTGCCCGGCACGTCGATGAAGCCCTTCAGGCGCAGAACGCCGTGGGCCGCCGCGACCTGCTCCAGCGTCTTCGCCAGGGCCGCCGGATCGGGCTGTGGGCCGAGTTCCACGACGAAGCTGGTGAAATCGTCGTGGTCGTGACCCTCTTCCTCGTCGTGGTGGCTCGGGCGGTTGGCGAGGTCGTCCTCCGCCGCCGCGCCGACGCCCAGCAGGACCATCGGATCGACCTTGCCGTTCGACGCCCGCAGGATCTTGGGCTGCCGCGCGATGCCGCCCTCGGCCATCGCGCCGCGGATCAGATCCTCGACCTTCGCCAGTTCGGCGGCCTTCACAAGGTCTGTCTTGTTCACCACGATCAGGTCGGCGCAGAGCAGCTGATCCTCGAACACCTCCTCCACCGGGGTCTCGTGGTCCAACTGTCCGGCCGCCGCCGCCTGGGCGGCGAGTGCGGCCGGATCGGGTGCGAAGCGGCCTTCCGCCGCAGCGGCGGCGTCCACCACGGCGATGACGCCGTCCACGGTCACCCGCGTCTTGATGGCTGGCCAGTGGAAGGCCTGGACCAGCGGCTTCGGCAGGGCGAGGCCGCTGGTTTCGATGATGATGTGCTCCGGCGGCTCGGGGCGGGCCAGCAGCTTTTCGATGGCCGGGACAAAGTCGTCGGCGACGGTGCAGCACAGGCACCCGTTCGCCAATTCGATGACGTCGTCCTCGGTGCAGGTCGGGTTGCCGCAGGCGCGCAGGATCTCGCCGTCGATCCCGACGTCGCCGAATTCGTTGATAATCAGCGCCAGCCGCCGTCCCTCAGCCTGCTCAAGCAGGCTGCGGATCAGGGTCGTCTTACCGGCGCCGAGAAAGCCGGTGATGACGGTGGCGGGAGTCTTCGACGTGAGGCCGGTCTTCATCGGCCGTCTCCTAACAGGTCAAAGGTCAGCCGCGGGGCGAAACGACCCGCTGCATCAGGGCGCCGCACACGCTGCCGAGGGCTGCCCAGAACAGGGCGGCCACGCCGATGGACAGCACGGCGAAACGCGCGGCCATTTCCGCCGGAACCACGCCTTCCGGGCTTTCCGGATGCGGAGCGCCGATCAGGTGGGGCAGGGCGGCCACGACCACGCCGGCCGCGATGACGAAGCCGTTCCGGGCGAAGCCCAGGGCCAGAAGCCCACCGGAGGCGCACAGCGCCGCGGCGATCCACCACGCCTGCCGGGCTTCCAGTCCGGCGCCACCCATGCCCGGCAGTTCTGGCGGCAGGCCCACGGCCGGGGCGAGCGCGAAGGCGATGAAGCCGCCGGCGCCCCAGACCAGGCCGCGCCGGGCGTCCACGGGCGCACCGACCAGCAGCATCGCGCCGGCCAGCAGCAGGCCATAGGCCACGCCCACCAGCAGGTTGGTCACCACGGTCAGGCCGACGCGCTGGAAGACCTCCTCCGCCGACACGTCCGCGGCTGGGGCGGGAGCCGCGTGGCTGTGCCCACCGTGGGTGCTGGCAAGGGTGTTGGTCTGTTCCGCCGGCTTGGCGGGAGCGGCCACGGGTTCCGGAACGGTTTCATACCGCTCGGCTTCGAGAATCAGAGGGACGGTGGTCACCTGCTGAACGACGGACGCGGCCGTGCCGGAGAGCACGCCCGCGACCACAGCGGCCAGAAACAGCCGCCGGAACAGCGTCATGGAGAGACGCTCAGTGGCAGGGGAACGCGAAGGAGTGACGGCCGTCGTGGGCGGCGTCGTGGATCGACTGCGGCTGGGCGAAGCCCACGCCGAACAGGATGAAAGCACCCAGCAGCATCGCGCCGAAGGCGGCGACGCCAGTCTGGAGCGACGACGCGGAAGACGTGCGGACGGCGGTGTTCAACATGACGCTCAAGGCCCTTCTCCGCCACACCCGGCGGGTTGGAATTGCGGTTGTCCGATGGCAGGTTTCCTGGCTTGCGGGTCGTCGTTCCCCCTCCCGCCTTCCCGGCCCGTGCTGCGGTTGGAACCGCGGGCCAGTGGCATTTCGGAGGGAAACTCGCCGCTCACAGTTGCGGGGGCAGCCGCGGCATCGGGCCCCCATCCGGGTCCTCACCGCATTCCCTATTATCCCCGCGCCTTTGCGGCGGCAGGGCACCATCGGAGGCGCAGAATTGCAGGCTGGCCCTCGTTTGGCAAGCGGCAATGCGGCCCTGGATGGAGGCCGTGGATGTATGTGCAGGAATGTGTCGCGGCAAAATTCGGCATGCGTGTGTCGGGGGTTGGCGACAGGCTGTCCGGAAACCTGACGCCCCGGACATGGCCCTGGCGGGTTGGGGTATCTGCCGACCATCAGTTTTTTCAACGGTTTGCGATGCCAGCCCATAGTTGGCACGCCGTGTGCTTATACCCGGTCAAACACAAAGCCCCGCCGCGACGGGGCAGGGATGACAGGGAGGGCACAGGGCAGCGATGAGCCAGGACATCATTCTCGAAGCGCGTGGACTCTCCAAGGAGTTCAAGGGCTTCATCGCGGTGAAGGAGGTCAACCTCCAGGTCCGCCGCGGCACCATCCACGCGCTGATCGGGCCGAACGGGGCGGGCAAGAGCACGGTGTTCAACCTGCTCACCAAGTTCCTGACGCCCACGCGCGGCCAGATCCTCTACAAGGGCCGCGACATCACCGCCATGAAGCCGGCCGACGTGGCTCTGCTCGGGCTGGTGC
>JAEZPL010000215.1 GCA_023413605.1 Pseudomonadota bacterium | reverse complement strand
CGCCGGAGCGGGGCTGGTGACCCTTGCGAGCCCGCCCCAGGCGGTCCCGATCTACGCCGCAAGCTCCCCGAGCCTGATCGTCGCCGATGTTGAGGACGACCACGCCTTCGAGGCGCTGATCGGCGATTCGCGGAAGAACGCCGTTCTGCTGGGGCCGGGCGCCGGCATCGGCCCGAACACCCGCGCGCGGGTGCTGGCGACGCTGGCGGCGGGAAAGTCCTGTGTGCTCGACGCCGACGCCCTGACCTGCTTCGCCGATTCGCCGCCCGACCTGCTGGACCACCTCAACGGGCGCTGCATTCTGACCCCGCATGAGGGCGAGTTCGCACGGGTCTTCCCGGACATTGCGGCAATCAAAGCCGAAGGCGGCAAACTGTCGCGCGCCCGTGCTGCCGCGGCTCGCTGCGGTGCGGTGGTTCTGATCAAGGGAGCGGACACGGTGGTCGCCGCGCCGGACGGGCGCGCCGTGATCAATGCGAACGCGCCGCCGGATCTTGCCACCGCCGGTTCGGGGGACGTGCTGGCCGGCATGACCCTGGGGCTGCTTGCCCAAGGAATGGACAGCTTCGACGCGGCCTGCGCCGCCGTATGGCTGCACGGGGAGGCCGCCAGCAGCGTCGGGCCGGGTCTGATCGCGGAGGATCTGCCGGACGCCCTGCCGGCTGTGCTGAAGCGGCTGAAGGCTGGGGAGAACTAAGCCTATCATGTAGGCATACATACGGCAGGGCAGGGGGCTTTACCCCTGTGGCTAGGCTCCAGCTACCGCTTGCCGGGGGCGCTTTCCCGCGCCAGACTCGGGGTATGAGCGACACGCCGAACATGACCACTCCCGAGTCCGCCCATCCCGGCTCCGCGCGGGACGTACCGCCGTCCGCGGCGCCGCAACCGGGCCTGCTCGACCGTACGCTGGACACACTGCGGGCGCGCTGGCGCGAGATTGCCGCCTCGGCCCGCGGCGCGGTCGGGGCGCCTCCGCGCGCCTCGCTGCCCAAGGAGGATGCCGAGCGGCTGAAGGAGCAGATCGAAGCCTGTCTGGAGGCGCGCGGCGGCGAGGTGTCGGCGCGGGCGCGGGCTGCGCAACTCGGCCGCACCTACCTCGCCCTCGATCCGCAGGGGCGGCGCAACTTCCTGCTGATGCTGGCCCGCGATTTCGACGTGGACCGCGCCGCCGTGGATGAAGCGATGACGACGTTCCTGGCCGCGACGGACCCGGTCGGGCGGGGCCACGCCGAACGCGCCCTGCGCCGCGCGCTGGAGCCGCCGCGGCTGCGGCTGCTGACCCAGTTCAACGCACTGCCGGAAGGCGTGAAATTCCTGGTGGACCTGCGCGCCGAGCTGATGGAGATGGCACGCGGCGAGCCTCTGCTGCAGGCGCTGGAAGACGATCTGAAAAGCCTGCTGCGGAACTGGTTCGACGTCGGCTTCCTGGAGATGCACCGAATCACCTGGGACAGCCCGGCCTCTCTGCTGGAGAAGCTGATCAAGTACGAGGCGGTGCACGAGATCAGCGGCTGGCAGGATCTGAAGGACCGGCTCGACTCCGACCGGCGCTGTTTCGCCTTCTTCCACCCGCGCATGCCGAACGAGCCGCTGATCTTCGTCGAGGTCGCGCTGGTCCAGGGCATGTCGGACAACGTGCAGGCCCTGCTCGACCCTTCGGCCCCGGTGTGCGACCCGAAAAGCGCGGACAGCGCCATTTTCTACTCCATCTCCAACGCTCAGGTCGGGCTGGCGGGCATCAGCTTCGGCAACTTCCTGATCAAGCGGGTGGTGGACGGACTCGCCACCGAGTTCCCCAACATCAAGTGCTTCGCCACCCTGTCGCCGATTCCCGGATTCGGGCGCTGGCTGGGCCGGCAGTTGGACGAGCATGGCGACGCGCTGCTGAGCCCGTCCGAATCCGAACGCCTCGCCGAAGCGCTGGCCGCGCGCGAATCGGACCTGGACGGAAAGCCTGTGCTGTCCACCGCTCTCGCGATTCCCGGCTGGCCGGCCGACGACGGGTTGCAGAAGGCCTTGCGCGGGCCGCTGATGCGGCTGTGCGCCCGTTATCTCACGGCTGAGCGCGCGTCCGATCGCCGCAGCGAACGGCCGGGCACCGCGCCGGCCCGCGCGCTGGACCCCGTGGCGCATTTCCACCTGAGCAACGGCGCCCGGATGGAACGGTTGAACTGGCTGGCCGACACGTCACTCAAGGGGCTTCGGCAGTCCTGCGGAATGATGATCAACTACCGGTACAAATTGGGAGAAATCGACGCCAACCACGAGGCCTATACGGGGGAGGGAAAGGTCAACGCATCCTCGCCGGTCCGGTCCCTGGGCAAGGGGGGCGCGTGAGGCGGGCCGTTCACCCGAAAAGGCATCGCGACGCGGGTCCAATTTGGCTGTTTGCGGCGCGAACGCTGTGCTATAGAGCGAACTTCGCCGGCAGTCCGTCGGGTGTTTCGCACCCGACGCGGGCTGTCTTTGCCATTGCGGGCGTGGCGGAATTGGTAGACGCGCTGGATTTAGGTTCCAGTGACTTCGGTCGTATGGGTTCAAGTCCCTTCGCCCGCACCATGGCAACCCCTTGGACCGCATGGGAACACACGGTTTCGGGCCGCCCGGACGGGCGCCG